>CAYOON010000001.1:0-20946 GCA_964405595.1 uncultured Lachnospiraceae bacterium
ACATAGTGTTTGTACCGAAGTACAGAAGGAAAATCATATACAATCAGTACCGCGCGGACTTGCAAGAGATAATCCGGACTCTGTGCAAGTATAAGGGCGTAGAAATACTTGAGGGACATATGATGCCAGACCATGTGCACTTACTATTAAGTATACCACCAAAAATGAGCGTGTCAAGTTTTATGGGGTATTTAAAGGGAAAAAGTGCACTGATGATGTTCGACAAGCATGCAAATCTGAAATACAAATTCGGGAATCGACATTTCTGGGCAGAGGGATACTATGTATCGACGGTAGGACTTAATGAGAGCACCATAAGGAAATATATCGAAGACCAAGAGAAACATGATATTGCCCTTGACAAGTTGAGTGTCAAGGAGTACGAAGCCCCTTTTAAGGGTAGCAAATAATACGAACGCCCTTTCAAGGGCGGCAAAGGTGGCAAAGGCAATAGGATTGAGTATACGAAAGCCAGCGGCTTGAGCCGCTGGCCGGTAGTATTGGGCTTTTAGCCCTTGTGCAAACCACCCGTTTGACGGGTGGTTATGATTGATCGCCCACTGAAGTTCATCAGTTAGGGGCAGTAAATAAACTTCTGGGTTACCGCAATCATTCTTCCCCCTCGCTTCCCGCTGACTAGCGACCTCCGCTGAAATATAGGTAGAGGATATTAGTCTAAAATACCGTTCGATGCGATCCTGTAGGTATATTTCCCCGCTTTCTCTACCCATTCGCGCCCGGCAAGGCGGATTTTCGCCTCGGATCCTTGCGGGATCTCCACTTCAACCGTAACCTCGCCGTTCTCCGCGCGCTCCCATGCGCACGAGATCCTGCCGAGAGGAGTACGGATTGCCGCTTTGACAAACGTCAGTCCGAAATCCACGGCCGGGGCAACGGTAAAGGAGCGGTATGCGTCCCGGATATCCCGGATTCCTGCCAGATGGGTGTACAGGAATTCATCGTAGGTTCCGAGGAAATAGTGATCCTTGGATCGGGTGGTCGTTTCCCATGTTTCCCAAGCCGTCGTCGAATTTTGCGTGAGCCAGAAGCCCCAGCTGGGGTAGGTGGTCTGGGTCAGCAGGCGGTACGCAATGTCCCCGTAATGATGATCGCACAGCACCGGCAGGATAAACCGGGTTCCGATGCAGCCCGTATCCAAATGATACCCCCGGTTTCTCACGTCTTTTGCCAGATTGCCAGCGACTGTTTCGATTCGTTCCTCCGGCACAAGTCCGAATGCCAGCGGCAGCAGATTGGAGGTCTGCCGGTATTTCGTGCGCTTTCCGATCTCCCGCCAGCAGGATGTCTCATAAATCCCCTGTTCCGGGCGGAAAAACGCCGCGTTGAACGCCCGATAAATCTGATCCATGGCAACACGGTATTCTTCCGCGTCACCCGCCCTGCCGATCGCTTCGGCAAGCCGTACCATCGATTTCAGCATGGCATAGATGAACGCCGTTCCGCAGATTTCGGCGCCTTCGGAGGGATCCGCCACGGTCGGTTCGCCCTCTCCGCCGGACGGGGAGATCCAGTCCGCAAGTCCGTCGCTGTCCCAGATCCAGCCCTTTTCCCGGATTTCCGCAATATCCCGGCACGCCATTTCCCGCAAATCCGGGTAGAGCCGGCGGACGGTATCCACCGCGTTACAGTGATCGTACAGAGCCTCCGCACCGAACACGAAAACCGTGTTCCATACCGGAGAGTTACCGGTGCCCCATCCCGCGGTGGGAACCATGATCGGTACAGTGCCGTATTCATGCTGACAGTCTGCCATGGTGTCCAGAAAAGCGGTCAGAAATTCGCGCATATCAAAATTGTATAGCATGGTCGTCAGCGCACAGTTTGCGTCTCCCAGCCAGCCGTTCTTCTCCCATACCGGCGTATCGGTGGGCTTGCCTTGAAAATTGTTGAGCAGGGTTCGGCGCATCAGCCGATGCAGCCGGTTGATCTGCTCGTCCGAGCAAGTGAACTCGGAAATCACGTCCATGTCGTTGGCTACCCGGTAAACCGTTACATCATCCTTTGTAAGAACACCCGGGTAATTCTCGACCTGAATGTACTGAAAGCCTTTATAGCTGAATTTCGGCTCAAACTCCGCTGTATAACCGCCGCTGATGAAGCGATCCTGCTGTAGATAGTAGTCCGGCCACCAGGAGCCGTCCCTGCCTTCGCCCTTGCCGGTCTTTTGAACCCGACCGCTTTCATCAAGCTGTTCGCCGTATGTAATTATCGTTTCGACTCCGCAGGGCGAGGAAAGTTTCAGCTTCGCCCATCCGGTTACCATTTCGGGCAGGGAAATCAGATAACTTCCATCGGAGGTCGGGCGGACGCTGTCCGGTTCTATCTCTGCAATCCTGCGAATGGGCGGCATTTCCTGTTCTTTCAGCTTTCCCGCCGGAGCGTCGGTGAGACGTGCGTTATACCAACGGAACTTTTCAGAATCCGACCGTCCCGCATCAAAGGTTTCCCCCTGATAGATGCCGTTTTCGCGGGTGGGACCGTCCGTTGTTACTTCCCAGCTTTCGTCGGTCGAAACGATATCTTCCGTTCCGTCCGCGTAGCATAAGATCAAGTCGAGGATCAGTTTGGGCGAGGATCGCCAAGATGCGTTCTGCCAATTCCATACGCCGCCGTTTTCATTATAGAAACCGTTCCCAAGCTCCACGGTAATCCGGTTCGTTCCCGGGGAAATCAGCTTTGCGGCGTCGAAGACGCGGTAGAGGACGGTCTGGCTGTACTGCGTATGGGCAGGATTCAGAACGCTGTCATCCGGTAGATTCCCGTTTATCCGCAGCTCAAACAGGCCGAGTCCGCAAATCGCGACCCTCGCGGCTTGTACATCCTTGGGAACGTCAAAAACACGCCTGAAAATCGGGGAAACGCGATTTTCGACCGGAATCCCCGCGTCGATCCATTTTCCGTGCCATACATGCGGCTGTGTATCTGATTTGCTCATAAATCCTCCCGGTTTTTGAATTTTTCTGTAATTATATCACAGGTTTGCTCTTTTGCAATAGAATTCGCCGCACTTTTCATAGAAAGGCTTTGTAAATTTTCTGTGACCGCATTTCCGGACGTTGCCTTTTTTTGCGTACTGCGGTATAATGAAGGAAAATCTTTCATGACGGAGGGATAACCTCATGCTTACTCATGCTCAATGGATCGAATGCGAAAAGTTCGAATCACCGATCATTCGCCGTACCTTTTCGGTGGGGGCGTTTACGTCAGCGGAGCTGTACATCACCGGACTGGGCTATTTTACGTCCTGTCTGAACGGTACATCCGTAACCGACGACCGCTTTCTGCCCGCCCAGACCGATTACCACCCCCGGGACACATCCAAATTCAACTATCCGATCTATGATCGGATGCACCATCGGATCCACTACCTGCGCTTTGACGTGACCCATCTGCTGACAGAGGGCGAAAACACGCTGGACATTCTGTTGGGGAACGGCTGGTACAGGCAAACTCTGCGCAAAGCCGAGGGCGATATGTGCTACGGAAACGCATTGAAAGCACGCTATGCCCTCCATATCCACACCGAAAGCGGCAGTCTTGTGATCGCCTCCGACGGCAGCGAGCTGTATGGAAATTCCCCCATTCTGGAGAGCAATCTCTATCGGGGAGAGGTGATCGACCTGCGGCAGACGACGGAATTTACCGAGCGGGTGAAGGTCATTCAGATGGACGTCCCGCTGATCCTCCAAGACTGCCCGCCCGACCGGGTGACGCAGGAGATCCAGCCGACATTAGTCTGTCGGCAGGGCGATAGCTGCATCTATGACAACGGCGTCAATATCACGGGCGTCGTGGCTCTGACGACGGACAGCCCCGAGGGCGGGGAGATTGTCCTCACCTTTGCCGAAAACCTGAACGCGGACGGAACCGATCTGGATCCCGCCTCCGCCGAAGGTTACCAGCTTCAGGAAGATCGCTTCCTTCACGGCGGCGGTACGCATACGTTTGTACCCCGGTTCGTCTTCCATTGCTTCCGGTATTTCAAAATTACCGGGGATTTCAGTTCGGTCAGAACGCTGGTGATCCATACCGACGTTCCGTCCATATCGGAATTCGAAAGCGACAGCCCCGCGCTGAACTGGCTCTACCACGCCTTCCGGCGAACCCTCCTGAACAATCTCCACGGTGCGATTCCGTCCGACTGCCCCCACAGGGAGCGGCTGGGCTATACCGGGGACGGTCAGCTGACCGCCGAGGCTGCTATGTACTGCTTCGACATGTCAAAGGCTTATCGCAAATGGATTCTGGACATTTTCGACGGACAGGGAGAATCCGGACATATTCAGCATACCGCGCCCTTCCAGGGCGGTGGAGGCGGTCCCGCCTGCTGGGGCGGCGCGGCGGTGGTTTTGCCCTATCAATACTACCGCTTTTACGGGGATCGGGACTTTCTGGCGGAGCAGTATCCGAAAATGGTTCGCTGGATCGGCTATATGCTTACGAGGCGCGAAGACGGGCTGATCGTCCGGGAGGAGGATGGCGGCTTGTGTCTGGTAGACTGGGGCAGCGCGACTTCGCCGTCCATCGATCCCGCCTTCGTCAATACGGCATTTTTTGCCCACCTGCTGACCTATGCCGTCGAGCTGGCGGAGATTTTGGGGCATCCGGATGATGCAGAGACCTTCCTGCGGTATCGGGAGGACGCAAAACAGGCGGTTCACGCCCGATACTTTGATCCGCAGACCGGGGATTATTGCGGCAACGTGCAGTTTGCCAACATCTTCGCCCTGACCGTGGGGCTGGGAGATCGCCGGACGGCGGAGCATCTCTGTCAGGCGGTGGATGAGAGTGAGGATGTACTGGACATCGGCATTTCCGCCATGGATCTGCTGATTTGCTGGCTCTTCCGTGCAGGGGAACAGGACCGTGCGCTGCGGGCAATTGATCTGTTGACCGGTCAGATGCGGGAGAGCGGCGCGACCACCGTCTGGGAATACCCCTACAGGCAGGATATTTCCAACTGCCACCACATGTTCTGCGGTATGGTGCGGTCGATCTTTTCCGAGCTGCTGGGCATCCGGCTGTCACCGGACGGCAGCATTACCTTCGCGCCCGAACATCGGCTGCCCTCCGGGATGAAATATGTCCGGGGAAGTACGGTTCTCCGGGGGAAAAAGGTGGTGTCCGAGCTTCGTCGGGAGCAGGACGGCATCAGGGTAACGCAAACTGTCGATGCGTTATAATTTATCGAGGTAATGACATGAAAATCACAGTCATACACGGGCAGAGCCATAAAGGTTCTACCTATCACATCGCGCACAGTCTGGCGGAAAAGCTGAACGGCGAGATCACCGAAATCTTCCTGCCGAAAGATTTCGGCGAATTCTGCGTCGGATGTACCGCCTGTTTTACACAGTCGGAGGCGAAATGCCCCCATTCTGAAAAGCTGTTCCCCATTACAACCGCCATAGACGAAGCGGATGTGCTGATTCTCGCAAGTCCGGTCTATGTCTACCACGCAACCGGCGCGATGAAAGCACTGCTTGATCATTACGGCTGGCGCTGGATGGTGCATCGTCCGGAAGAAAGAATGTTTTCAAAGCAAGCCGTCTGCATTTCCACCGCCGCGGGGGCCGGTATGAAAAGTACGAACCGCGATATGGCGGACAGCGCGTTCTGGTGGGGTATTGCAAAGACCTACAAATACGGCGTTGCCGTCGCGGAAACGTCATGGGAGCGTGTCGGCGAAAAGAAGAAACTCCGGATAGAGAATAAGCTATCCGCATTGGCACGGGAAATTTCAAAAAAGCAGGGGTATGTTAAGCCGTCGCTGAAAACAAAGCTGTTTTTCTCCGTCATGCGTCAGATGCAGAAGCGCGGTTGGAATAAAGCGGACATGGAGTATTGGAACGACAAGGGCTGGACGGGGAAAGTTCGCCCGTGGAAGTAGGGCGATAGAATAGAGCCGCTTTTGAATGGGAAACCCCGGAAGTTGCCGTCTAAATTGCGCTTTTTTTGTTGAATTGATTGCACCTTTTTGTTTTCTTGCGAATATTCACGAAATTTTCATAGAAGTATGCTAAAATGGAGTTATCGAAAAAGATGGCTCCATTTTTTATCCAAAATCGAAAGGGTGAATGGTACACAGATGAAACGAACTGGATTTTTGACATCCGCAATCGGGATTTTGCTCGCGCTCTGTCTGACGGCCTGCGGCGGATCGAACGGGTTGATTACCACCGGCAGCAGCGGATCCGCGTCGGAGGGTCAGACCGCCGATGTATCCCCAAAAACCACCGCTTCCGACCCCGTCACGTCGGAGAACGCCACCCCCACGACCCCCTCCGTTGAGAGTTCCGACGGAACCTCGGTGCCGACTCCCGGCACTACGGCCACCAAACCCGTCACCTCGGGTTCGACTTCCGAACCTGTCACCTCCAAGGATACGCCGGTCACCTCGTCAAGCACGCCGATCACTTCGGATAAGACGACATCCTCGAATAAGCCGGTAACCACGAAAAAACCGGTAACCACGAGCACGCCGGTCACCAGTAAGAAGCCGGAGCCCCAGACACCCGCCTTTGGTACGGCGATCACAATCCGCTACATTGTCAACGACAAATCGGCGGGATCGCTGTCGGGTTCCACCGTCCAGACCATATACTACGGTCAGACCAAGACCACGTCTGTCACTGCCACCGCAAAGCTCGGGTATAAGTTCACCGGCTGGAGCGACGGCGTCAAGACTGCCACCCGTTCGGCGGAGAGCTTTACGAAGAGCCAGTCGCTGACCGCCAACTTCGAGCTTGACGGTCTGGAGCTGCCGATTCTCTACCTGACCACTAAAAACGGCGCCGCTGTCACCTCCAAGGACAACTACATGGAAGGCACCATCTCGATTTACAACACCGACAGCAAGTATATGCTCGAAAACTTCGCCATGGAAATCCGCGGACGGGGCAACTTTACCTGGAGTTCGCAGAATCCCATCACCGGCAAGGTTCCCTACAAGATCAAGCTGTCCGAGAAGCTGAATCTGCTGGGCGAGGGCAACGGCAAGGCGAAGGTCTGGACGCTGCTTGCCGACTATTACGATCGGTCGCTGCTGCGCAACTATACCGCGCTGACATTCGCCCGCAGTATGAAGAATATCACATGGATCTCTGCGGGACAGAGCGTTGAAGTCTTCCTGAACGGCGAATATAAGGGCGTGTTCCTGCTGTGCGAACAGAATCAGGTTCACGAGAAACGGGTCAACATCAACGACGACATTGAGGCGCAGCCCAGTGAGCGGGGCTATCTGATCGAAATGTCGAACTACGCTGCCGAAAACGTGTTCAGAATCGGAGGAAACGGCTATAACGGGCCTGCCTATGAGGTGAAGTCCGATTTGTCCACGAACAGTACCCTTGCAAACAGTCAGATTAACTATATCACGGCCTATCTCCAGAGATGCTGGAACGCGGTTGCCTCCGGGAATCAGGCAACGATCGAGAATCTGATGGACATCGACTCGGTGATCGACTGCTACATCGTCGAGGAGGTGTTCAAGAATCTGGACGCCGGTCACGATTCCTTCTATATGTACAAGGACAAGGGCGGAAAGTTGGTCTTCGGCCCCATCTGGGATTTTGACCAGTCGGGCGGACTTGCCGACGACGGCTGCGAGTACTACTACGATGTGCGGGCAAGCAAGACGAACGAATGGTTCCGGGTACTCCTGCAAAACGACTGGTTCAAGGAAAAGCTGGTCGAACGCTGGAACGAGGTCAAGCCGGAGGCCGACAAGATTCCGACGATCGTCCGCACCCAGGCGAAGGCGGCCTTCAAGTCCTACAGCCGCAACTTCCAACGCTGGCAGATCTTCGGTTATAAAATCTGCCGCGAAACGCAGCCGCTTATCGTTCTGAAAAACTTTACCGAACACTACGAATACTACGCGACATGGATGGCGAACCGGATCGAATGGCTGGACGAATACTGGAACTCCCCTTCCTTCAATTTCTCGGGCAAGCCGACCCTCAAGGGCAGCGGTACGGCATCGGATCCCTATCTGGTATCCTCCCCCGCCGATTTCCTGAACTTTACCGCCTGTGTGCTGGACGGACAGAATTTCAGCGGCAAGTACTTCCGCCAGACCGCCGATATTGATATGTCGAGGTCGGTAGGCTATTCCGGCATGGGGGCATCCTGCACCTTCGCGGGAATCTATGACGGGCAGGGACACACCATCAATGTCAATATCTCGGCAAACGACAACAGTATCTTCCCCTATCTGACGGGTAAGGTTTACAACGTGGTCGCCACGGGCAGCATCACCAACTCGACCGTCTCGGCAGGGCTTTGCCGGAGCGTTCGTTCCAGCGGCGTGCTGATCAACTGCGCCTCCTTCGTAGACGTGGTTTCGGGCGGAAGCAACGCCGGAGGGCTGTCCGGCTCCAACGAGAGCGGCGGCACGATCTCTAACTGCTTCTTCGGCGGAACCATCAGTTCCCCGGCTTCCGCGGGACCCATCAACATCTGGTTTGGCGATCGCCAGCCGGGGGTCTGCCGGACGAACTACTATCTGAAAGGGATCGACTGCAACAACTTTCCGAGCTGGTCGGAGGTTGAGGTGACTGCCATCGAGAAGACCGCGCCCGCTGCGAACTGCGCGATCGGCAAGCTGAACAACGGTCGGAACGTCGCGGCATCCGCCGGATCGGTGAATTCGTCGGTACTCTGCGAATGGATCGTCCGGGACAATATGCCTACGCTGAAAGCAAAATAAGGATAGCCAAAAGACCAAGATTCGGGATAGGATTCCGGATCTTGGTCTTAAACAGATGGGAACCGGTCAAAGGAGGAAAGTTTGAAAGAAGCCGATGGCTTCTTTCAAACTACGAATTTGTGCCTTGATTGGCTCCGCCAATCATTTCGCCAAAGGCGAAACCGCCGCAAATTCGAGATTATCGAAGAGAGGTATGGTCATAAATATGAAAAAAGCGTGGTTGATTCTGTGCGCGGCTGTCGTTTTATTTGCCTTTGCCGCGTGCGGCTCGGCAAATGAGCAGAACGGGAGCGAAGCACGCAGGACGGATGCGGCTTTCAATACCGACGCAGACGGCACGTCATCAGTGGTCCCCGAACCGTCTCTGCCGCAGTCCGAACCGGAAGGGCAGACGACCCCGGGAACGCCGTCTGAACCGATTACACAGCCCGAACGTCCCGATACAAAGGAGGAAAGCGAAATGAATCAGATTGAAATCGCCGTAGGAAATAGAACTTTCTCTGCAACATTCTATGACAACGCCGCGGCAAAGGCTTTGGCAGAGCAGCTTCCCCTGACGCTGGATATGAGCGAACTGAACGGGAATGAAAAGTACTATTATCTCGAAAACAGCCTGCCAACGAATGCAGGCAGACCGTCCGGGATCAACGAGGGCGATCTCATGTTGTACGGAAACAACTGTCTGGTGCTGTTTTACAAGAGCTTTTCGACATCCTACAGTTATACGCCGCTGGGACGCATTGACGATCCGGCAGGACTTGCGGAAGCCCTCGGAAACGGCAGCGTACAGGTGACTTTCAGAAAAAGCTGACGGCAGGCAGAATGGAAACCGGAAAATCCCCCGATGCACGGACGCGTCGGGGGATCTGCTGTTCTGTTTATTTCTTCTTTTTCTTGGTCAGAATGACGCCGACTGCTGCCACGATGACAACAACTGCTGCGGCTGCCGCTACGGCAAGAGAGGGGAAGGATTTCTTTGCCGGCGGTTCGGAAACGGGGTCGGTTACCGCAGGGGTCGTGCTGTCCCCGGGATCGCCCGAAGCCCCGGGATCGTCCGGAGTTCCGGGATCGTCCGGAGTTTCGGGATCGGGTTGGCTGTCGTCGGCAACCGGGACGAAACGGAAGGTCGTATAGTTGAAGAGGTAGGTGGAGTTCGGCTTGAAGACGAGGCAGATGTTGTTCAGACCGGAAAGGGTCGTGTTCAGCTCCACGGTGAAGGTTTTATAGCTGCCCCAATCGCCGGTAGGCTCGAATTCCAGCGTACCGAGTAGCTTGCCCCGGTAGTTATCCAGCCGGATTTCCATCTTTCCGCCCCTTGACACGTCGGAATCGGGCGCGCCCGCCTTGATCTGGAAGGTATACTTCCCGCCCTTGCCGAAGTCGATGTCCTTGTAGATCGCGTAGGTGTTTTTCTCGGTATACGCCATGTGATCGCCCTCAACTCTGGCGGTTGCGGTGCTGAAATCCAGACCGTTCATCCACTTGTCGGCAAGCATGGGCGGATAGAGCCGCTCCTTGATTACCAAGCCCATAGTCTGGGTCGTAGACCACCAAAGGAAGCGCAGGATGTTCTCGCCCTTGGAAATGTCGCCGTTGTAGCGGATCTGAATATTGTAGTAGCTGTCCGCTTTCAGCTCGACCGTGTAGATAAGCAGCCTGCAACCCTCGGTGGGCGTGAACTGCTTGGATTCCACGGCGTCCTGCGACTCGGCGTAGTCGGTGATCTCCTTGCCGTCAAAGGTGAGCGCAAGATCGCCCGGATCTCCGCTGTATTCGAAGATCAGCTGGTATTTCTGCCCGTAATGGGGAAGGATTCTGCCGGAGAGGTTCAGCGTGTAGGCTCCGTCCACACCCTCGGCGGGGAGATTCTCCTTGTCAAAACGGAAATTGACTTCCTCCGCGGAGAAGGCTTTCAGCTGATTGTCGCCGACCGTGACGGTAGCCGAAAGTCCGCTGCCGTCCGCGACCTTCTCCGTCCGGATTTCGCCGTACTCGCCCACAGGCTCCAGCAGCTTCTCGTGGGTTACGCCCGCGAAATCGCCGATGTGCGCGGACAGGTTCAGTACCTCGCCCTCTTTGACGGTGAAGGACTTGCCCAGCTTGATCGTCTTTGCCTGCTCGCTTGCCTTACCTGCGGGGGACGCGACGATCGTATCAATGGTGATCGGGCTTTCGCCTTTCTCATAGAAGGTCTTGACGATCGTATAGGTGAACACGCCCTCCGCCGGACGATAGTCGATCTCCGCCCAATATTTCGGATAGTAGAGGGTCAATTTCAGATGATCGCCGGTACCCACGCCCGACGTCGCGGGGCAGGAGGGGCCCAGCGTGATGGTGTGATTCGGTGCGTCCAGCGCGGCGCCTGCCAGTACGTCGCTTATGAACCAGCTTACGGGCGCGGTCATGTAGGTGGCGTAGGCGGGGTTCCAGAGGTTCTGCGTCCACATATAGCCCTTGTTCAGATGCACCAGCATGGTATGCTCCAGCACTTCCAGACCGTCCTCCAGATAGCCCGCCTGGATAGCGGCCATGCCGCCGTAGCTGTCCAGATAGAAGGGCCAGCAGCGGGAGCCGGAATTGTCCATATCCTGTCCGGTACGCAGATTGTACACCTTGGGAGCGTAGTAGTCGTTGCTGTCCTGAATGGAGGTGCGAAGGAAGGTATTCATGTGCGATACGAACTGATCAAAGGGAATAATGTCCCCTCTGCCGCTGTACCGGCTCATGAACTGCCCCGCCATAGCGCCCGAGAACATGACTTCCGACTTGATCGAGCCGCTCTCGCCGTCCGAAGCGATGTATTTCGCGTCGCTGCCGAAGGCGTAGTAGCCGCCGAAGCCCAGAGCGGAGGCGTGTTCGCCGTAGAGCTTGTTTACGTCGGCATAGCTTGCCGCAAACTCGTCGCGGTATTCCTTGGCGGTAGTCGGATCATGCAGGACGTCCGCCCAGTCGGCGGCGATGTCCAGCATGTTCAGCCAGACGGTTCCCGAGAAAATCAGGATTTCGGGGTGGGAATAGTCATCGTAGGTGGTGTTGTAGTTGGGGATGTGGGTATCTTTCGCGTATTTGGTCTTGATAAACGCCATGGACGTCTTCATTACGTCGTAGTATTTCTCCATCCAGACGTTGCTTCCGGTCTGGCAGTAGAAATTCCACATCTGGATCATCCACGCGCCGGCGTTGTCGATCATACTGCCCGCCGGAGTGGGGTTGACGGTGTTTTCGGGATCGGAATCGGACATTCCGTGGTAGTAATGTACGTCAAAGTGCTGAATTTCGCCGCTGGATCCGGTTACGTTGGCGAATTGCAGGTTTTCCTGCAGATTGAGAGCGGGGAAGAGCTTCTCATAGAAGGGATGGGAGCTCATCTTCTGATCCATGGTGCCGCCGTAACCGCCCATTTCGCCCTCCAGCGTGGAGAAATTGCCCCGCTTGTTCAGCACGCCGTTGGAGAAGAGGGTGTAACCGCTGTTGATGATCTTGAAAACCAGCCAATCGGGCAGCGAGCTTTCCAGGATCGGCTTCTGCCATGCGTCGATCCCCTCTTTGATGGTATCGCGGGCAGAGATCGCGTAGGCGGTGAGATCTTCGATGGAGGAAAAGCTGTTGTGATAGTACTTGTTGTAGTCGCAGCCCTCCATTTTGTTCATCCCGGCGTACTGCTCTTCGGTGATCTCGGGCATATACCAGGATACCATGAAGCGCAGGGTGCGACTTCCGTTTGCAGGGACGTCCGCCATGACCGAAACCGCGCTGCCGTTCGATGTCTTGCGGCTTCCGCCCTTGACGGCTGCCGAAAGGGAAACTTCGCTCTCGTCGTATGCGTCCAACTTGCCGCTCTGCACATAGGAGGAGAGGGCGGAGCTGTTCTTTACGTCGAACTGCTTGAGGATGGTGACGGAGCAGTCGTCGGCGTCCTCCGCGAGGATCATGAAGCTGTTGTTGTAGTTCTGGAAGGTGGCTTTTTCGGGCAGGATCTGCTCCTTGGCATACTGGAGCACGCCGGAGTAGCGGACGCCGCCGCTTGTCACGGTTACACCCTTGGCAAAGGTAGCGGGAACGTCCATATCGTGCCACTCGGAGGACTCGCCGTCGTAGTTGGTGGGCTTCTTCATCGAGGTATCGCGGATGCCCCTGCCGATGATGTCGCCCCATGTCAGGATGGCGCTCATCTGCTGACTGCTGTCGCTGTCGTTGCGCAGCTCCACCTCGTAGAATACCACGGGCAGACTGCTGTTCTTCACGTCCTGCGCCACTACGCCCGAATAGGCGGAAAAGCCCATATCGGCGGCTCCCGATCCGCTGTTTTCGAAGTCGATGGAGACGGTAGGCCAGAGTCCGGTATAATAGCTGTCGGAGTAGCCCTTCATCCCGTAGGTGGTACCGCTGTCCCGCTGGAGACGGACGGCATTCTTTCCGTCGTAAACGCCTACGAGAAAACCGCTCGGCGAATCCACGAAGGATTTGTGGATATTGTTGACGCAGTTTCGGGTGACGTGTCCGGTGGGGTCAATTTCAAAGTAGCCGACCCCGGCTCCGCCCAACGCAACGCCCGACGGTCCGTTCAGATTCTTGATTCTCATATAGCTCTCTTCCTCCGGATCGTTTTTTGTGCTCTCGGCCAAGGAGTTTGTACTCCATGTTCCCATACAGGCGGCACCGATGGACAGCGCCAATGTAGCTGAAAGCAGTCTTTTTGCAAAATCAGACATAGTGAACCTCCGTTTGCTGTAAATTTTCTGATTTCATTATAGCAGTTCCCACTTGACAAAGCAAGAAAAATGTTTTATCATATAAGACAAAAGTTTAGATTTTCGGGAGGCTTTCGATTATGTTGTATGAGCGTTCCCGCTCGGATCAGCAGCGGTATCTGTATGTGGGGCAGCTACGGAACCTCACTTTCAGCGATCATATGCACTCCAGTTTTGAATTTATCCTCGTAACAAAGGGCGTTTTGCGCGCCACATTGTCGGGAGAGACCTACATCCTCCGGGAGGGGGAGGCGATCCTGATTCTGCCCAACCGGGTACATAATTTTGTCTCCCCCGAGGAATCGGAGAATCTGACGGTGATCTTTTCCCCCGATTATGTCAGAGAGTTCTACATTGCCGCCCGGAACTTTGATTTCAGGCAGCCGGTATTCCGCTACCCGAACAAGGACGCGCTGCTGACGCTGGATCCCGACAAGCCCTATCGCTGTATGGCGCTGCTGTACGACGTCTGTGCCGCCGCCTACGAGGCTTGCAGTCCGGAGCTGTCCCGGCAGCGGGACGATTCGCTTGTCCGCAAAATCGCCGACTATATTTACGCCAACTGTCAAAGTGACATTCGTCTGGAAACCCTTGCCGACGCGCTGGGATATAATTATTGTTATCTTTCGGATTTTATCGGCAGAAACTTCGGCGTCGGCTTTCCCGCGCTACTGAACAGCTATCGGATCGATCTGGCGCTGGGGCTGCTTCGCACCACCGAACTGAATATCACCGAAATCTCCGGACGTTGCGGCTTCGCCACTACCCGCAGTTTCAATCGGGCGTTTCGCAGAATCATGGGCGTAAGTCCCAGCGAGTTTGTCCGATCCGCCAATCGGGCGTGATACGTTCCGCTGCTGAAAAAAGGAGTATAGAATCTGTTAAAAAAAGATACAAAAAATCACTTGAATAATGCGTCTGTTTGTGTTATAATAGCCAAAAAGCCAGAGCGCCAAAGCGCGAAAATCAAATGCCAACCGATGGTTGGGGAAGGATGTACTATGAAAAACATGATTTTGCGAATGATCTCCTTTGGACTGTGCCTGTGTTTCCTGTCGGCGTTCCTGCCGACCTTCGCAGAGGCACTTTCCGGCGGCTATGAAGAGGTAGAGGTATGGAAGCATACCGACATCATCCTGAAAAGCCAAAAGAAATACGGAAATCCGTACAAGGATGTGGAGCTGGACGCCGTTTTCACCCACGAGGACGGAACACAGATCGCCCTGTACGGCTTCTGGAACGGCGGCGACGAATGGCGGGTTCGCTTCGCGCCCACCAAAACCGGCGTATGGTCCTATGAGATCAAATGCTCCGATACCGAAAACGCCGGTCTGCATCAGCAGACGGGCAAGCTTCAGGCGGTAGCGAACACCGGAAATACCGCCCTTGACAAGCACGGCTTCGTCCGCATCTCGGACAACGGCCGCTACTTCGTCTACGACGACGGAACTCCCTTCTACTGGCTGGGCGATACCAACTGGCAGGCGCCCAACTACGTCTCGATCACCCAGTGCAACTATCCCGGCTGTCTTTGCGGCAATCAGTTTTTGCACGAGCTGAACGATCGGATCGCCAAGGGCTTTACCGTCTATCAGACCTACTTCGACAGCGGAGAATCGGACGGCGGCGGACAGCGGGCGACCACGACCGAGCCGAGCCTGTGGTCGGATAAGTATGACAGCATCAATCCCGAAACCTTTACCAATAAATTCGACGTCATGTTCGATCAGCTTTCGGATCGCGGCATGGTGATCGCGCTGGGATTCGGCGTACACTCCAACACTACCGAGAGCATGAGCAAAGAGGATCTCGACCGCATCTCCCGGTATCTGACGGCAAGATATGCCGCTTACCCCGTTGTGTGGATCACCGCGCAGGAAATCACGGGAAGTCCGCAGTTCAGCAAGTGGAATTCTTCCGCCAAGATCGTGGATAAGGGTGACGGCTATAACCACCCGCAGGGTGCGCACCAGTTCCCGCTGGCAGTCTCCGACAGCTATGTCTCCATGCTGGATAAGCAGAGTTGGCACGAGTTTTACGCATTGCAGTGCGGACACGGTCCTACATTCTCCTCCAAGAGCCTTTACGAGGGCTATTGGAACAATACCCGTTCGGGAAAGGTGAAGCCCTTTATCGAAACCGAGGCCAACTACGAGGATATATCCTGCGGCGGCTTCAACGGCTACGACGCTTCCCGGATCGCGGCGTGGAAGGCGAATCTGTCGGGCAGCTACGGCTTTACCTACGGCGCCACCGGCGTATGGGCGAATAACTATTCCACCGCGGGCAACACCGGCTGGCTGGGATCCTTCAGCTACGAGCCTTGGTACATGGGTATCGACAAGCCCGGATCCTTTGAAATGACCTATCTGGCGAATTTCTTCCGATATGTTGATTTCAGCACGCTGATCCCCCGGTTCAACGACGAGACCTATTCAGACCTTACCGCCGAAAACAAGGTGGTCGCCTCCTCCGAGGACGGCAAAACCTACGTTGCCTACTTCTACAATTCCAACCTGTCCACGGGCACGCTGAAAGGGCTGAATTCGGGCGATACCTACTCCGCAAAGTGGTACAATCCTCTGACGGGAAAATTCGTCGAGATTTCCGATAAAATCACCGTCAAAAACGGCGAGTACACCATCCCGCAGAAGCCTACCACGGGCGACTGGGCGCTGCTGGTCACCAGCCGTACCGATCTTGGGGAGTATGGCACCGAAAGCGCGTATACCGATTCCTTCATCGATACGAGAACCAACTTCGCCCTCGACAGTATCGCTACGGCAAGCAGCAGCACCAGAGAAGATTACGGCGCGGGAGCCGCTATCGACGGCAGTCTGTCTACCTGGTGGTGCGCAAAGGACGGCAGTATGCCCCAATGGCTGATGCTGGACATGAAAGAAAAGCGGAATTTCGCCGAAATTGATCTGATCCTCCATCCGGGCAACGAAACCCGAACCGAGTACGCATCCTTCAAAGTGGAAGGCTCCAATGACGGACAAACGTGGAAAACCGTTTCTACCGTCGATAAAGAAAAGCCGACACCCTATAAGGGCAAGGATCTCTTCCGCCTGACGGTTGACGGCAGCTTCCGTTATCTGAAGGTAACCTTTACCGAAATCAAGACCAACTGGGCGGCCGTTCTGGAAATCGCGGTCTACGATAAGCCTGCTGACGGAGCAGCTTCCGACGAGGGAGGCAACGTCCTGTCCGGCGCGTTGGCTACCGCATCAAGCATCAGTGCCGAGACCAGCGCCGCGAAGATGGCAATTGACGGAAGTCAGTCTACTTGGTGGTGCGCTTCCAGCGGCGATATGCCGCAATGGGTCTCCTTTGATATGGGAGAGAAAAAATCCTTCAACCGCTTCTCCTTCATTCTGTACGGCGGTACGACGAGCGTCAGCTATGTAATAGAAGGCTCCGCCGACGGTCAGAATTGGACGAAAATCCATGAGGGAACAAAAGAGACGCCTTCTTCCGTAGGAAATTCGGTTCAGATCGCGGGCGAAACCGACGCGGTTTGCAGCTATCGCCATCTGCGGATCACCTTTACCGAGGTTGTGGGCAACTGGGCTACCATCGTGGAGGCAGAGGCACATCTGGCTGCGGGGGATGACGTTCTTCCCACCTATGGCGGAACCCTGCAAACGCCCGGTGTCACCAGCGTAGGCAGTTATATCTACAATGCCGCCGGAAAGGGAAGCAACAGCGCCGACGCGCTCTTTGATTCCAACCTGTCTACCGTGTGGAAGCCCTACGCGCCCATCGGAAGTCAGACGATCTATATGGATCTCCGGGAGAGCAAGGCGCTTTACGGAATTCAGATTACCCTCGGAAAGAACGCGATTACGCCCAAATATCGGATCGAAGGCTCCGCCGACGGTGTGAACTGGACGATCCTTGCCGACGCAACACTCCGGGACGCGCAGAGCTACAATTCCGGCGACAGAACCGTTATCTCGGAAGCCCTTTCGGGTGAATACCGCTATGTGAAGCTGCTGTGGCTGAACGGAAACAGCAACTCCGACGTGAAGACCATCGCCGAAATCTCGCTGTACGCCGAGGGCGCAACGCCGGCGGAGTCTCCCGCTCCCGATACGACCGCTCTGCTGACGCTTTACAACGATGTCAGAAAGCTGAACAACGGCGGCAAAACCTACACTTCGCCTACCTTCCGCACGCTCTCGCTTGCCATCGCCGACGCGGGCAAAATCCTTGCAAATCCCAAGACGGCAACCGAAGCGGATGTCGCCAAGGTGGAGGCTTCGCTGCGGGCGGCATATGAAGGACTGGTGAAGGCGGAATCCGGTGCGCCGAGCAATCCTGATAACCCTGACAATCCCGACAACCCTGACAATCCTGATAATCCTGACAATCCTGATAATCCTGACAATCCTAACAATCCCGACAATCCTGACAACCCTGATAATCCTGACAATCCTGATAATCCTGACAATCCTAACAATCCCGATAATCCCGATAATCCTGACAAACCCGGCGATCCCGGTAATTCCGACAATCCCGGTGACAGAGATAATGGGAAGAACTCCTCTTCGGGACTGCTCCTTCCTCTCTGCATTGCAGGCGCGGGAGTCGTCGCCGTTCTGGGTGGAGCGGGCGTCTGGATCTTCCTTCGCAAGAAAAAGAAGGGATAGGATTGATCGAAAAAACGTGATTTCGTCTGACCGAAACCGCTGATTTTCAAACTACACCGCACAGTTCCGGTCGTGCAGATGCTCTGTCCGCGCGTCATCCGCGAATTGTGCGGTGTTTCACAAAATATTTGCACCGAATTGGCGTAAAAACGCAGAAATACAGGAGGAAAGCCATGTCTGTTTATGAAATCCGCAAAACTCCCGGCGATACCGGATGGTTCAGAGCCGCACGGTTCGGAATGTTCATTCATTGGGGACTTTATTCCATGCCCGCCCGGCATGAATGGGTAAAGACCAACGAGTGCGTCAGCGAAGAGAAGTACGACAAATATTTCAAGTATTTCGATCCCGATCTCTACGATCCGAAGGACTGGGCGCGCCGTGCCAAGGCGGCGGGAATGAAGTACGTCGTGTTTACCGCGAAGCATCATGAGGGCTTCTGTATGTTCGACTCCCAGTATACCGACTACAAATGCACCAACACCAAAGCGGGTCGGGATCTGGTTCGGGAGTATGTGGACGCCTTCCGGGCAGAGGGACTTCGCATCGGATTCTACTATTCGCTGATCGACTGGCATCATCCGGAGTTCCCCATTGATCCGCTGCACCCCAGAAGGAACGATCCCGACGCAAAGGAGAAGTCCGAACATCGGGACATCAAAAAATACGCCGAGTATATGCGAAATCAGGTGCGGGAGCTGCTGACAAATTACGGAAAAATTGATATTCTGTGGTTCGACTTCTCCTATTCGGACAACAACAGCGGTTGGATGAAGGGAAAGGGCAAAGAGGATTGGGAAACCGAGAAGCTGATCGCCCTTGCCAGATCCATCCAGCCCGATATTATCATCGACAACCGGGCGGAGGTGGAGCAGGATCTCTGGACGCCCGAACAGTATCAGCCGAAATCGTGGGTAAAGCACCCGCAGACGGGAGAACTGGTGACATGGGAAGCCTGTCAGACATTTTCGGGATCCTGGGGCTATTATCGGGATGAAATGAGCTGGAAATCCCCCGAAATGCTGATTCAGATGCTTATCAATACCGTTTCGGTGGGCGGAAATCTGCTGATGAACGTAGGTCCCACCTCCCGGGGCTATCTGGATCACCGGGCGCAAGCGTCGCTTGCCGTCTATGCCGACTGGATGAAGTATAACAGCCGCTCCATCTACGGCTGTACCATGGCGGATCCCGATCTGCTTGCCCTCTGCCCCAACGGATGCAAGTTCACCCAGAGTGAGGACGGCTCGAGGCTGTATATTCATCTGTTCGAATATCCCTTTGAGTTTCTGGAGCTTGCCGGGTTCGCGGGGAAGGTAGACTACGCGCAGTTTTTACACGACGGCAGCGAACTGCGTTACGAGGAGAACAACATCTCCCATTTCAGCGAAGGACGCACCCACAGCGACAATCTGCTAGTCCTGAAGCTGCCGGTCGTCAAGCCGAACGTCCTTGTACCGGTGATCGAGCTGTTTTTGAAGAAAACGGATTGTTGAAAACTGTACTCACGGGACATGTCTGACGGAATCTGTCCACACAGTTACTTTACAAACGCGGGGGAAAATGTTATAATACCTTCATATTAAAACGAAAGAGAGGTTTCGAATATGAAGAAACACATTTCACTGCTTTGCAGCGTACTGGTACTGCTCGCACTGTTGCTCCCTGCTTTCTCCTTGTGCAGCTTTGCGGACGGAAAAACGCTGTCCACCGACAAAACCGAATACACCGAGGGCGAGTCCATCCTGATTACCGCCACCGGCGACAAGAGCGACTGGGTGGGCATCTACCTGAAGGGAGACGTCGCGGATTCCGCAAGCTCCGTTGACGTGAAATCGATTTATTGGTACTATGTAGTACGGGACGGCAACACCTCGGGTGCGGCGAAGGACATATTCTCCGCCGAGTACAAAACGCCCGAACGGTCGGATTTGTTCGCCATTCCCGCTGGCGAGTATACGATTTGTCTGCTCGAGAATGACAGCTACAAAATCCTTTCCCGAGTGGACATTACGGTTAAGAAAGCCGCGGTAGCCGTCCAAAAGACGCTGACCACCGATAAAACCGAGTACACCGTGGGCGATCCGATCCTTGTTACCGCCACCGGCGACAGAAGCGACTGGGTAGGCATCTACAAAAAGGGTGAATCGCAGAATCCTTCCGCCGGAGGCGTGAACGCCATCCGCTGGTACTATGTTGCCAAGGACGGAACGAAATCCGGCGACACGAAGAATCTCTTCGACGAATCGGTAACCGTCAACGACCGTCCCGACGTTTCGTCCATTCCCGCCGGCGAGTATACCGTCTGCCTGCTTGAGAACGACGGCTACAACATTCTCGCCAAGGTGGATATTACGGTGAAGGAAGCTCCGGCAGTCGTTGAAAAGACGCTGACCACTGACAAAACCGAGTATACCGAGGGCGATCCCATCCTTGTTACCGCTACCGGCGACAAGAGCGACTGGGTAGGTATCTACCAAAAGGGCGAGGGGCTGAATCCTTCCGCCGGAGGCGTGAACGCCATCCGCTGGTACTATGTTGCCAAAGAGGGAACGCAGTCGGGCGATACGAAGAATCTCTTCGACGCGAAGGCTAACGACCGCCCTGAACTGATTGGTCTTCCCGCCGGCGAGTACACCATCTATCTTCTGGAGGACGACGGCTACAACGTCCTTGTAAGTGTTGACATCAAGATTGCCGCGAATCCGGTCGTCACCCCGCCTCCTGCCGAGACCGGCGACGGCACGCTTGCGATCCTCCTTCTTGCAGCCGCTATGGGCACCGCTGTGCTCGTTACCGGCAAACGCGT
>CAYOON010000001.1:20956-24759 GCA_964405595.1 uncultured Lachnospiraceae bacterium
GAGGTTTATTCATGACAAGGGTAATTATGAAAAGGATAGTCGCATTATTATGCGTAACTGTGATGGTACTTTCTGCTATGTTTCCACTGTTTGTATCAGCGTCAGAACTGCTGAAAACCGATAAAACCACCTACACCGAGGGTGAGGACATCCTGATCACCGCCACGGGCAGCGGCGCCGACTGGGTAGGCATCTATAAAAAGGGCGAGGAGCTGGATCCGGATAACGGAGGCGCATACTCTATCCGCTGGTACTATGTTGCCAAAGAGGGCAACACCTCGGGCGCGACCAAAAATATTTTCGACTCCGAATATGTAAACAGAGCCGAGCTTTCAGGTCTGCCTGCCGGTGAATACAGCATCTATCTGCTTGCCGACGGCGGATACAGAATCCTCTATCAGATCGATATTACGATCAAATCGGGGGGCGGCACCGCTGTCGATCCTGTACCGTCAGGGAAGACGGTTACAACCGATAAAAGTGTGTACACCGAGGGTGAGCCGATCCTCACCACCGCCACGGGCGAGGGATACGACTGGGTAGGTCTGTATCTGCGCACCGATAAACTGGTAGACGACCAGGCGATCCGTTGGTACTATGTCGCGCGGGATGGAAATAAACCGGGCGATACCAAGGATATGCGCAAGGCGGAGAAGACAAACAGCAGCCGTTCGGCTTATTTCGACGTTCCCGCGGGTGAATATACCGTTTACCTTTGCGAAAACGACAAGTATAATGTGCTTGCGAAGGTCGATATTACGGTAAATGAGGATCCCACGGAACAGATCGTACCCGTGGCGCCGTCGAAGGTAACCTATGCCAGAGCGGATGCCTTCCCGGGTGCCGCCGACGGCAAGCTGACGATTACCGCCGGTGAGGGTACGCTTCCCCAGACCTACAAGGCTTATTGGGGCGATAAGAACGGTCCTCTTGCCGATTATACCGCTTTCGCGCCGATCCCCTGCACGGGCGAGGTTACCGAATACGAAATGGCGGCGAACACCCTGATTCCGAAGGCGGCAGACCGGATCATCGTCTATGCCGTGCGGAAAAACAAGATTTCGGAGAAGCCCGCCGAGGTGATGCTGCCCGAGGGCTGCAATAACTATGATTTCGGCACTCCCCTGTATGAGATGCAGGTGATGAGCGATATTCATCTGAATACTTCGGCAAATCATATCCACAACCAGCATTTTACCGCCGCTCTTGCGGATATAAAGAAGCTATCGCCGAACAGCATCGGAATCTTTATCAACGGAGATATTGCCGATCACGGAGAGGTCGCCGAATACCGTGCCTTCCAGCAGCTCGTGAAGAACGCGGGCGACGGGATTCCGAAGGTCTATTGCGCCATCGGCAACCACGATCTGGCAAGCGGTCCTTACGATCAGAAGCTGGCGAATTTCCTGAAATACACCGAGCCGGGAACCGATACGGTTTACTACGATCTCTGGCTGAACGATATTCATTTCATTTTCCTGGGCAGCGAGGCTCCCGGACTGAACGCGCAGCTGTCCAGAAAGCAGCTGAACTGGTTTAAGGAAAAGCTGGACGAAAGACGCGACGAAAATCGTCCTACCTATGTATTTCTCCATCAGGGACTGATTGACACGGTTGCCGGAACCTTCGCTTACCAGAAATGGCACGGAATCGAGCAGGCAACGCAGTTCGCAAAGATCCTGAAGGACTATCCGGAGGTCATCCTCTTCACGGGTCACAGCCATTGGGAAATGGACTCCTTCCAGACCATGAAGGCTCGTGACGAAAAGCTGCCTACGATCTTCAATACCGCGTCCTGCGGCTATCTTTGGAACGACGCCTCTATGGCGACCGACGCGGGCGTTGAAGGAGCGCAGGGATACTATCTCTACGCCTATGAGGATAAGGTGCTGATGCTGGGCAGGGATTATGTAAACGGACAGTGGATCTCCTCCGCGCAGTTCCTTGTACAGTATGACAAGAAGGCCGACGCTCCGGGAACTACCGGAACCACGAATCCGGGCACAGAGCCGCCGGCGCAAACTTCCGCAACGGGAACGTCCGGTCAGACTCCCCCCCAGACTACGCCGGGCACGACTGCCACCCAGTCTCCCCCGGTGACCTCCGGCTCCGGCAATGGATCGTCCTCCGAGACCTCTTCGAAAGCTCCTGTGGGGCTTATCGCCGGGATTGCAGGAGCGATCGCCGTAGCTGCCGCGGCAGCCGCCGTAGTTATTACGAAGAAACGCAAATCCGGACACTAATCAGTTCTGCCTGTCATCGGCAGACAGACGGAGCAAGATGAACGCCATGGAACCACAAATTCTGAACCTGAACCGGAAGCTGACCGTTTTCGGCATTCCGATCGCGGTGAACAAGCTGCACTGCTTTTCCCAGCGGCAGGGAGAGACCAATCACCTGCATTCGTACATAGAGCTGTACTACAGCACCGAAGGCTCCTTTGCGCTCAAACTGGATTACAGCGCTACGGTAACTGTTGATAAGAATCAATGGGTGCTGCTTGACAGAAACCAGATCCATGAGGAAGTAGTTTATGGAAGATGCTCCGGTTTCAACCTTGGAATCGAAGTTGCTCCGGATCAAATTTCCACGCTGTTTCCCGGGCTTGTCCGGGATGGGTTTTGTACGGCGCAAAACGGCGAATCGGTGGGACGGCTGCTGGACAGAATCCGGCGGGAGAACACCGAGCGTCCGCCGGGATATGCCGACTACAGCGATCATCTGCTTTCCATGCTTATGATTGAGCTTTGCCGGGTTGGCAAGAATCAGAGCTTCCCAAAGGCTGCCCGCGAGGGAGAAAGCGGTTATCCGGACAGTGCGCTGTATGTGATTGACACCTTCTTTAACCGGGTTTTCCGCTATGAAAACGAAGGGTTGACCATCGACCGCCTTGCGGAAAAGCTTCATATGAGCACGCGCAACGTGAACCGGATCCTGCTCAAGCACTACGGGATGACCTTTCATCAGATGCTCCTGTCAACGAGGATGCGTTTTACCGAATATCTGCTGCTTCAGAGCGAGCGTTCGGTCAGCGAAATCTGTGAAATCTGCGATTTATCGGAGGCATACCTGATCCGCTGCTTCAAACAGATCTACGGCATGACCCCTGCGCAGTTCCGCAAAGAGCACAAGCAAAAAAGCGAGTGAATTTGCGCGGTTCCGATCGTGAAACAGAAAAAGGGGCTGTAAAAAGCGTCTTTGAAAATTGAATCGACAAAAGAGGGAACCCGGTCAGAATTGAGCATAAATGCTTGATTCTTGACCGTGGTTTCTTGTTTTTATCCTCTACCAATAGTTCAGCGGAGGTCGTTAGCTAGCGGGAAGCGAAATGCGCGTAAACGCGCAACGGGGAAGAACCATCTCAAACGCCGAAGGCTCTTCCCCCTCGCGCTCTCCCATCACTTGGCTTTCCGCCGTCGGCATCGGGATGATCCTGCTCCCCACGCAGGACTTTACCCCCACATGTTCCTGCTAGATGCCGACGGGATGAAGTCAGTGGGAATTCGTTAGTTTGAATAGAATAGAACCCGCTGTAATCAGGCAGAATGCTTGATTTCAGCGGACTTATTGTTTTTATATAAAAATGACGTTTTTTCTGCCTCTACTAGCAATAACCTGAAATCTCTCGAAAGAGGCACAATCAATGAAATCTTGTCCCCTGCTGACAAGTTTTTGCGAACAACATCCCGTCGGCATCTCCACAGGACATGTGGGGGTAAAGTCCTGACGTGGGAAGCAGAGACGATCGGATGCCGACGGCGGGAAGCCAAGTGATGGGAGAGCGCAAATGCGCATAAATGCGC
>CAYOON010000002.1:0-18548 GCA_964405595.1 uncultured Lachnospiraceae bacterium
TCTGTGCTTCGGTCTGGGCGATACCGCCTACATTCCGCATTTTTGTATAGAGGTACAGGTTCTTGAAGTAATGGCTTTCATCGACGAACAGACGGTCGATTCCCAGCTCCTCGAAGGTGACAACATCGTCCTTTCGGCTTTGGTCGTTTAATTTTTCAAGTTTCAGCTGAACGGATTTCTTTGCCTGCTCCATCTGCTTGACGGTAAGTCTGCTCTGCCTCTGTGTTGCCATTTCGGCGATCGCTTCGGTGATCTCCCGGATCTGTAGCTCCAGAGTCGCTTTTTGCCGTCCGATGCTGATCGGAATTTTTTCAAACTGCGAATGTCCGATAATAACGGCGTCATAGTCGCCGGTGGCAATCCTTCCACAGAAGCGTTTCCGGTTTTTGGCTTCAAAGTCTTTCCTTGTAGCGACAAGGATATTGGCTGCCGGATAGAGCTGCATGAATTCGGACGCCCATTGCTCGGTCAGGTGGTTGGGGACAACAAACATCGATTTCTGACACAAGCCGAGCCGCTTCATCTCCATCGCCGCCGCGACCATTTCGTAGGTCTTTCCGGCGCCGACCGCGTGTGCAAGCAGCGTATTTCCGCCGTATAGGATCCGCGCTATAGCGTTTCGCTGGTGTGTCCGCAGAACGATTTCAGGGTTCATTCCGTCAAATCGGATATGGCTGCCGTCATATTCACGGGGACGAACGGAGTTAAAGCGTTCGTTGTAAAGCTCGCACAGCTTTTCTCTGCGGGCAGGATCAGACCAGATCCAATCCTTGAAGCCCTGCTTGATAATCTCCTGCTTTGCCTGCGCGATCTGTGTATCCTTCTGGTTAAGGACAGCCTTGCTCCTTCCGCTTGGGTCTTCTATGTAGTCATAGATCTGAACGTCCCGAAGATTCAGGGTGTCCTCGATGATCTTGTAAGCGTTGATCCGATTGGTTCCGTAGGTACTGTTCGCCTTGATGTTGACAAGGTCTTGCGACTTCCCCTCAACCGTCCATTCGCCGGTATACGACAGATAGCTGACACGGACATATTTTTTCAGATAGCTCGGGGTAGACAGGAATTCGTGAACGAACTGTTCGACGATCTCGGGCGGAAGCCACGTTGAACCAAGCTGTACGCTGATCTCGCTGGCGGTCAAGTCGGTGGGTTGTACCTTTTCGAGGGCTTCCGCGTTGATCGTATACACATCCGGATCGGTCTGTGCGAAGTGCAGCGCGATCCCATACTTTTCCCGCACGTTTCCGGAGAGGTACTCGTCTGCCGGGAGATATTTCCGCTCGGAGGTCTTTCCGTCCCTATACAGTGGATTGCGGAAGACAACGCCCTTCAGATCGGCGCAGAGCTGCGCTTCTGTCTTTCCGGTCAGCTCCATCATATATTCCATGTCCACACAGGCTTTCTCGCCCATCGACAGAGCAAACGCTTCGGCGGCGGTGTCTACGGAAGTAACCGGCGTGTGGGGCTTGATCGTTCTCTTTGAAAACATATCCGCTTTGCGCTCCAGCTTTCCGTTTTCATCCAGAATTTCCAGCGCGGAGAGCAGGGAATAGGAGCTGTCCTGCGAGAACACCGAAACATTGGTACGGCTGTTTAGTAGTCCGAACTTTTTTACAAAACGGTCGTAGAGCGTATTTAACTGCTCCTGTTCGGTTTTGATAACAGCGTCGGGATAATTCTCGGTCTGATACTCGATCAGCCGGCGAACGCTGTCCCGGATCCCGATCAGTCCTCTGACGCGATCTTTCGCCGGGGCGGACAGCTCAACGAGCATCATTCGGGAGTTCTCCCGGAAGTAAATCTCATCGTCATATTCCGTAAAAGAATAATTTCGCACGGACGGATCGGCAGGAACAGAACGGTCTTCATCGGTCAGATCGTCGCCGGTCTGATTCATGGAAATCTCGCCGTGGATGTTGAGAATAGCTTCTTCAAGCTGGGCGGCAAGATCGGCTCCCTCGTAGGGTTCACAGGTTGCTTCCATCCCGAACCGCCCGGAGACCATCTTCATCTCCCCGAGGATCATTTCGGGGTGATCTACAAAATATGCGTTCATCTTATACCCGTTTTCATCGGTATTCAGGTGAACCCAGTCCGGCTCGATGTCGAGGGGGCGTTCACGCTTCTGGAAGAAAAGAATATCTGAAACGATTTCCGTTCCGGCATTCCCCTTGAAGGTGTCGTTTGGCAAGCGGATTGCGCCGAGCAGATCTGCCCGCTGCGCAATGTATTTGCGGACAGAGGGGTTTTCCTTGTCCATCGTCCCTTTGCTCGTCACAAACGCCAGAATTCCGCCCGGACGGAGCTTATCAAGGCTTTTGGCTACGAAGTAGTCGTGGATCAGGAAATTATACTTATTGTACCGCCTGTCGTTGATACGAATATCTCCAAACGGCACATTGCCAACGATAGCGTCAAAGAAGCTGTCAGGAACATTCGCTTCCTCAAACGGTTGCGCGGCAATCGAGGCTTTTTGATAAAGCTGCTGTGCGATGCCCGCTGATACCGTGTCGATCTCTACACCGTACATCTTACTGTTCTTCATCGAATCGGGCAGCATTCCGATAAAATGCCCGATCCCGCAGGAAGGCTCCAGTATATTTCCTTCCCGGAATCCCATCCGTTCCATCACCTTGTAGATTGCGGAGATAACGGTGGGCGGCGTGTAGAAAGCGGTCAGCGTGCTTTCCCTTGCACAAGCATATTCAGCCGGCGTCAGTATGTTCCGAAGTGCTTCATATTCATCTGCCCATGCCGAATTATTCGCGTCAAACGCTTCGGGGATCCCGCCCCATCCGACATATTGGGATAGAGTAACCTGTTCGTAAGGCGTGGCAAATCTATCTTCGAACTCGCACCGTTTGAGCGTCTGGATTGCAATCAGGTTCCGACGAAAACGTGCTTTCTTGCCGACAGGCTCGATCTCATGAGCGGACAGATCAAAGGTGTGCCGCTGATCCATCGGAATCTCCGGGTGTAAATCGAAGGTCTGTACCCTTGTCCGTTTTGGCTTCTCCCACGAGGGGATAGGTACTTCGGTGATCGGTTCAGCTTCTTCCTGTTTTGCTTCTTCCTCTATAAGAGCTTCTGCATTCGGATAGGTTTTAACCCGCCCATCTTCGACTACGCTGATCGGAAGAAGATCCAATTCTTCGTCGGTAGGATCTTCTTCCGGATCCTCTTCGGAAGGCGCGGCGGTGATCTTCAGGTGATCGTTCATCGGGCTTTCCCGTACCTTAAGATCAAACTCTGCACGGGACATCTCCTGCTGTAAAAGCGGGAACTGCACGTCATGGAGCAGTACACGATTTTCATCAAGCGCCAGAATTTCAAACTCCTGTGCGCCGATGTATACCGTGTCTCCAAGATGGTATCCGTACTGTGCTTCAAGCTGCGGCGGATCCTGTTCGGCCGCACGCTGCATTTCCCGATTAAGTCTCTTTGCCGCGTTCTCTGCCCGGCGCAGCTGCATTTCCTGCTGCCAGTCGGGATAATGCTCTTTTTCTTTCGGATTCAGGTATCGGTCTTTCCGGATCAGCTCTGCGATCCGTTTCTCTATTTGATTCCACCTGAGATCGATCCGACGTTCCTCTGTACCGATCTGTCTGGTAAGGTGGATCCCTTTGGCATCGTGCATTTCGTCAATGCCTGTGCCGAATATAACGGGGCATGAACCGCCCCAGCCGTATTCATTTTTCAGAAATGCAATATTTTCCGCAGACGACAAGTTCTTTTCAAATTGCTCGTAGATGCGGAATTTGCCTTCAACAAAATTGCTGCCCTTCGCAAGAACAGCGTCGATGATTTCCTGCGTAAAGGTGAATGTGGAACTGCTTTCCGACGCCTGATCGACGATTGACTGGATTTGTTCTTCCGGGGATAGCAGAGGAATATTGCCGTCCCCGGCTTCCGGATTTTCTAGGCGTAGATCACTTCCGTCCTCACGATCTCCTGCGCCGCGTTCCGCAGATTGTTCATCAGCCGCGTCCACGCCATCATATCCGTCGCTTTCAGCTCCTCGGTCAGACCCTCCTTCTTCGCCATCTGTTTCAGGAGCGATTCCTCCAGCTTGATCGCCCTCTCTTCTGTTTCCATCAGGTGCGCGTTCAGCTTGCCCGTTGTCAGCAGATTCGTATAGGTCACGGGGCGATTCTTCATCAGGAATTTCTTGCGCTGCAATGCGTAGATCCCGAGGTGCACCTGTGTTTCCTGCGGCGGCAGCAGATTCGGCAGCCGATAGCCGTTCTCCGTTCTGTAAGTGATTTTCTCCATTGCGTATACTCCTTTCAGTTTTTATGATTTCCGATAATTTTTGAAGCTGCAAAACGATCCGGGAGATCTCTGACAGACACGTTTTGGCGATGTTCCCGGTTGCTACGCCGAGGGCGTTTATGGTTCCCGGCGTGTTGAAATCCGCTATGTAGCGAAAATCGCTGTCGGTGATGAATTCGCCCGGCTCAAAACCGCATCGGGACAGCAGGATATATGCGACGCTGCTTTCCAGAGAAGTACGGAAGCGCACCTCGGTATCTGCCATATCCCATCCTTCGGGAAGAAAAAGATATAGCTCGCTCAAATAACCGGACAGATTATCCTCCACAGCTTTTTTTGCCGTTCGGATCAGCGCCGATGCAAGATCTGATCCAGTCTCCGGAACGCCGAAACGGTTTTTCAGAGCTTCCATTATGTCCGGCGCGTATTCCTCTCGCACCGTCCAGATCGGTACGGGACGGGAATAGCTGGTTTCGCGGGTGTCGGAAACATCAAAGTAGTATTTCAGCCGGGATCTGCCGTTATGCTCGTAGTCAAATACGGCAATTCCCGTCGCGCCCCGGTTGACCCAGCGACCGAACCGGTTGTTCCACCTCTCGATCTCCAGTACGGCTGTTGCATCCGGGCGCTGGGCAAAGACCAGAAGCTGCTCGTCAAAGGGCAGCCGATAATTGCAGCCGGCAGAGCGCAGAAACGCGCCCCAGCTTTGTGGAGAAGAAACAACCTTCCGCTGGGTGCGTCTGTATAGTTCTGTCAGCCATTCATATTTTGGTGCCATCAGGCATCCTCTCCCTTCTCAAAGTTTCATTCCTTTCGGTTTCGGGGGTTCGTTCGTTATGTTCGTATCCGGCTTCGGTGCATCTCTGCGTACCGCAAAAGCATCTGTTCCGTTGCTCATGATCCAGTACTTTCTGTCTTCGGATCCGTGGTGAATGCCGTATCCGGCTTTCTGCATCTGCTCGTAAGTCAGATCGGTGAGCTGGAATGCTCCACGGATCGTATATACCCGCTCCCCGGTTAAGTGATCGTCCGGATCTAATGCCCGTCTAGCTTCGACTGCTGCGATCATTTCATCATCCCGAAACGCACGAAATCCGTCAGCACCAAACTCTGCTTCATGTTCATCGATTGCTCTTTCGGCTTCACGGTCAATCTCTTCATCTGTTTTTTCTTCCCGACGGAACACCCGAGGATCACGGTAGAACTTGGCAAACCGTTCCGCCTGTTTCTCGGACAGTGAGCAGAAATCCTCCTGTCCGATGCCGGTGATCAGGAAGGATCCGTAAATAATGTCATAAACCTGTCCGTCCTCGTCATAAAGCGCCCGGTTGAATGGAAGCGGTTCAAGTTTTCCCTCTTCGTTGCAGATCAGCGCAACCGGCTCTTCGAAGGGATAAACGGCTTCTATATCTCCGCCCACTGCCTGTTGGAGCGATTCCAGCCCCCGATTGATTTCGATAATTTCAGCCGGTTCTCCCGGCTTCACATAGACCACCCGCATAGTCGTAGGTTCAAGGATTTCATCATCGGTGATCTGCCACCCCTGATCCCGGATCACCCCATAGAAGCAATGGAGGGTGGCGCGGGTGTCTGTCAGACTGTCGTGCCAGCCTTCGCCCTCGTAGCCATAGTGAGCGGAGCATTTCCGCAGATTCTGCCGTTTGTATCCTCCGTTTTCGTCGATCTCGGCTGCGATCGGTATATATTCCCGCATGACGTCGAAGGTGGGCGTATTGATCTCCAGCCCCGCCTGTTCCAGAAAGGCAAGATCGAAGCCGTCGCAGTTGTAGCCGACCACCAGCTCTGCCCGGTCAAATATGCCTTGGATTTGAGGAAGAATTTCCCGGATTGTAGGCGCGTCCTCTACCATTTCGGGCGTGATGCCGTTGATTGCTGCCGTGTCCGCCCATTCGGTGTGTTTTTCGGGCTTGACATAGCCGTTGTACAGCTGCCTTCCGTTTCCGTCCAGAACCGAGATTTGCAGAATCTCGTCCTCCAGCGGGTTCAACCCGGTGGTTTCGATGTCGAAGCAGAGTATGTTTTCTTTTTTCATAATCGTATTCCTTTCCTGAAAATAGAAACGGGCAGCGTCAAATCACGCTGCCCGGACGGTCAGAATGGCGGTTGAGAGGGGAAGAAATCGTCGATTTCGTCCTCAAACCGCTTGGGTTTTTCATCGGCTTTCGCCGCTTTCATTTCTACCATGCGAATATCTTCGGCGTTTACCTCAACGGCATATCGTTGTGTTCCCTTGCTGTCGGTGTACCGGCTGCTTTGCAGCTCACCGACGACCAGAATCGGGGATCCCTTCCGGAAATACTTCCCCAGAAATTCGGCTTGCCCACCCCATGCAATACAGTAGAAGTAGTCGGTGATCCTCGATTCCTCCTCTGCCAGATGGCGTCTGTTGACCGCGATCCGGAAACGGCAGAGTTTTTTCCCCGTTTTCGTGGTCGCGATCTCGGGATCGGCAGTCAGATTGCCGATCAGGATGATTTTGTTGTAGTTCAGTACGTTCATGTTCAGTTCTCCTAAAAATTTGCGGATTATTTCTTCCGGACTTAAAAAGCCCGTTCCCAGAGGTCTTGTATATACCTCCTCGCTGTCAAAAAAATCAATGTGATTCAAAATAGTTCCATAACTTCCTTCGTTTCATCAATCACCAACCGACCGTCAACAAAATGCGCAATTTTTTCGTTGGGATATGGCGGTTCGATTTCATCAATTACCAGCTGCCCGTCTATCATATGAACGATTTCGTCGGGTTTGGGTGGTCTGAAAACGAAGTATGTCTCGGAGGAATAGATGCACTCTCCCGAGTACGGACACTTCCGCAGTTGTTTTCCATCTTTGCTTTCGGAAAGATATAGGAAGTGCCGCAGAAGCTGAAAAAGATACTGGCATCTTTTTGGATCCGCAAGCAGATCGAGCTGCTCTTTCGGAAGATCCAGCCAATAAGCAAACAAGACCGCAAATAAACGTCCTTCATTTTCAGCATTCGGAGAATACAGCTTTATGATCGAATCCGGCAGATCAAGATTTGTCATGGGACTTATCTGCCACCGCTCCCATATTCGTCGCGCAAGAGCTGTCTCATAGGAATAGAGAGGAGGTATCTGTTCGCTCGGAAAACCTATCGGAAAACCGATCAAGTGCCGAATATCTCCGCAGTTTCCGCAGAGTCTCATATATTCCATGTATAATTCCAGATTATAATCGGTCAGAGAGTGTAAATAGGATTCGACTATTTGCCGATTTACGGATAAACTATTTTTGGTCATTTCTGTTCCTTTCTTCAAAATGATCGTTTAGTATTTCACCATGATTTCTTCCGGACTCAAAAAGTCGGTTCCCGCTGGTCTTGTAGGAACATCCTCACTGTCAAAATAGGCGCACATCTTTCGTACAAATTCATCATCGGTATATTTGCGGATTTTTTGAATACACCGATCAACGTTCCAAGCGCACCGTCGCTCTCTTTCATCGTACAGGTCGATCCATTCTGTCTCTGCCAGATCTCTCGTTTTAGCATTGTAGAGATCCAACGAACTCAAGTTCTTTTTGTCAAATACGGTGCATCCGAATAGGCTGCACAGCAGATAAGCTGCCACATCCTCTTCGATAACGCTTTCCATTCCGTACCGGGTGTTTAGTTCGATGTAAAACTCAAACCCACAATATATGTCTGCTACCTCGTCCGGGTTCATATCGGTAGATAAGTAGACTTCCTCTTTCCCGCTGAACGGATAGAACAGTTTATATACATTCGGCATATTCATCCCCCCTTATAGAGTGTTTTTCAGCATCTCCTCCAAAAATGTCAAGTAGTGTACAGGCGTGGATCCGGCTTCGATCAGATAGGACAGGATCATTTTCCGCTCTCCGGCAGGAAGATCGGAAAAAGGGAAGAGCAGACCATCGTCCAGCTCGCTGTCGCCGATAGCAATATGGTCGGTGCTTTCATCGCAGTCGAACCAGAAGAGCTTTTCGTCGTCTCTCCACAGGATCGCTTTGCGGTAGCAGACGCCGATCACCTCGTTATAGATCTGCGGATTCTCGTCCAAAAATAACATGATCTTGTCCTCCTTATTTTCCCGGCACTTATCCAGCATAGCGCAGAGATTCGCGGACTGCTCCCGGACACTCCGAAGCTGCGTTTGCAGTTCTTCCAGCATATACCGGTGCTTTCGCCGCCGTTTGTTCTTCAGATGACCTATTTGCTGGATAATTGTCTCCTCACGCTGTCGAAGATCCTCCAACCGTTTAATATAAACCGTATAGTCGGGCATATCCATCATCTTAAGGCTCAACCGTGAAGGTTACGGTTTGATCGAAAAGTGTATTGTAAGCATGGTCTGTGGCGGAAATCTGCAAAACGATTTCGGTAATTTCTGAAATGCCGGCAGATTCAAGACTGTCATTACGGACATAGGGTGAGACAATGGCGGCGGAACATGGAATCAGGTCGCAATCGCTTCTTTCCTGAAAAACATACCGATTGATTGTAAGGATATTAAGTGTGACAGTAAGCGTCAGATCTCCGGAATTTGATACGAAAAAGTGAAATTTCGTTCGGTAATCGTCTTTTTCAATCGAACGAAGATATACGGATATATCTTTAAAGGAAAAAACAGACATATCCGTTTCGCCCGGCTGCGGGGTCGGATTGGTTGGTGCCGTGGTTGAAAGGGAACCGGTACCGGAACCGGTTGTGCCGGCGCCGCCTGTCATAATTGGTACTGACGTTCCGGATGACTGCTGCGGCTGCTTTTCTGATCCGTTGGTCGAGTTCTTCTTTTTGCAGGCGGTGCCGGTAAAACAGATCAGCACCGCAAGCAGGATCGGTAATATTCTTTTCATAAAAGTTTCCTCCATTTCTATTCGGTTGCGTTATTGAGATCCATTCGGATCCGCTCCAGACGTTCCTTTCGTTCTTGTTCATATTCGGCTATATGAAGCCCACGAAGGGTGGTGTAGTCCTCATCAATAGGTCGGCTGTTATCCTCATTTCCCTTGCCGCCCAGTTCCTTGTACCAAGGCTGCTTCAGGGTGCGGAACTTTTCGGCGAATACCGGGGGATAGCCCTGCATCAGCAGGACGCAGTACTTCGTGGACAGCGAAAACAGCTCTGCCGGAAGTGCCAGCTCCCGCCCGATCTGCTTGGTACTCTCCGAACCACCGCCCTGTCTGCCGCCTCTGTTTTGGGAGCTGTCCTGCTCGATGGTTGTTGTCTTACCCAGAATCTCGGAGAAGCGTTTGAGAGTATCCGGCTCGGATGTACCGAACAGTCCTTGTACGGCACAGTTGGTGAATATGGTGTTTTCCGCGTCTTTGTAGCTGCGTTTCAGCTGCTCCAGAGACTGCATGATCAGAACGATGTCGATGTTGTACTCCCGACAGGTAGACAGACGCTCGGGCAGGGAGTACACCCGGCAGATGTTGGGCAGCTCGTCCATCAGGAAGCGTACCCGTCTGGGAAGCGTCTGATTGTACCGATGCTCGGCGTTGTAGTAAAGGCAGATGAACGCCTGCTCCAGAAAGAGAGCCGCCAGCGCACGGTAGGGAGATCGCACATTGTAGTTGACATAGACCGCCGTGGGAGCCTCCGCCAGATCGTCCAGCGGGATCTCGTTCTTCCTTGTCAGGCACTCCATTGCCGTAAAGGACAGACACTCCATTTTGGAGCCTGCGGTAAAGACCACCGAAGCGATAGTCTCCCCCGCACCGGCATTGACAAAGTCGTAGTTGGCAATTATAGGGGAGAGCGGATCAAGACTGCGGATTTTGCTCATGATATTCGCCAGCTCGCAGTTGGCAATCTTCCCTTCTACAAGCCTAATTCCTCGGATCAGTTCGGCGGTTCGCCAGAGCGCACGGGTTTCATCCCGACGGGTGGCGGGGTTCACCTTGTACAGGTACTGGTAAATCCAGACGGCGGTCAGAAGAGCCTTGAAGCTGTCCTCCCAGACCGCGTCACCGACTGCTGCTTCCTCGTCCCGGACGTTCTTGGCGTATGCCAGAGCAAGCTGGCTGATCTCGGTTTCATAGACTTCTTTATGGATCAGCTCCAGCGGATTGTAGCAGTTGGAGTATTCGGGATTCGCCAGATTCAGCACATAGACCTTCATTCCCCGTTCTCGTACCATTTTCGAAGTGGTACGGTAGACGGATCCTTTCGTATCGGTGCAGATAAAGGATCCCTGCTCATATTTGGGATTCGAAACCGCTTCTATGGATGGGAGTATAATACACAAAGTCTTACCTGCGCCGGGTCCCGCCACGACGGCTACATTGTTATTAGGCAGTCCCGCTTCCGGCGTCTGAAAAATATTATGCGCAAGCGGCATATTGTTCTCTTGCTTCCGGAAGGGACGCAGTTCAGCATAGGTCGCCCAGTGGGAGGATCCATGCTCCACATTTTTGTAATTTCCCCTAACGGAAAGAGACAGCCAGAAGAGCAAGGTCAGGATCGCCGCCACTCCGGCAGCGGGAAGCATCCTCTTCCTGACATAGCCCCACAGCATAGCGGAAGGAGCCGCCCATCCGAGCGAAAGCATCCATGCGACAATGCTTGATAGGATCGGAAGAGAAGGATCGTACCGATCAGACAGCCGATACTCCCCGTAGCTCCACAGGCATGCAGCTTCCAGAAGAAAGACAAACAGGAAAACGCAGAGATGGATGATGATCTGTCTGCCCCAAATCCTTTTCCCGGAGACAGGGTTCTTGCTTTCCCGCCTCATGGTTTGGATTCTCCGTTTTTGTCTACTGTATTAGCGGTATCGATAATAGGATTGATTTTAAAGGAAAAACCGAAACCGGGAGAAGCGACGATTGCTGCATTGCTGTTATATATCTTGCTTTCGGGTGGCTGATAGATCCTATGTGTCAGCGGAGACGTATCTTTTTTCTTTCGAAACAGCTTCAGTCTTCTCATTCACGTCCTCCTTGCATTGTTGCGACTCTGTCCTTGAAGTCGGTATTGAACAGATCGTAGAGCAGATTTTTGTCCTCGGGCTTTTTTCCCGGGAAGAGCATTTTCAGCTGAACGAGAACACCCTTGCTTCGGAGAATATACTGTCCGATCTGCGGCGATTCCAAGAGCCGTTTCTGATCCTCGTTGAGCTGATACAGCTCTGCGAATGCTGTCAGATTCCGGCTGTCCAGCTCGGCGGATACTACAAAGCTGGAGTTTGCCAGCATGACGGCTCCTGTCTTTGACTGGATAACCGGCAGGGGAAGCTGGGTAATGCCGGTGATGATACCGCCGTAATGCCGCAGTTCGGAGAAGAGCTGTGCAAAGATTTCCGCCGCGTAGGGATTTCGCGTCTCATCGAAAAAGCGGTGAAACTCGTCCATATAGATCCAAGTCCACTTGCCTATGGCGTAGTTCTCCATGACTTTACTCTGAATCCGGGAGAGCATCGCAAGCATTCCCAAATTCTTCAGATCGCCGGTCAGATCCCGCAGATCGTAGACTACAAAGCGACAATTGTCGGAAACGGTAGACTGTCCTGAAAACAGGGTAGTGCTGCCGCGAACGTACCGATCAAGCCATACTCGCATATCTGCTGCTTCCGGACGTTCATTGTTCTCAAGCTCGTTATAGAAATCCGCAAGTGTGGGATCCTTCTTCTTCCGAAATACTTCGGAAAAGGCGGCGTCAGCCACCGACTTTTCGATAGGAGTTAGCGGTTCGGTATCTTTGATTTGCGACAGGAATGCCACCATGAAGTCCATTCTCGCGGAGATTGCCGCATCCCTGCCGCGCAGCTGTATCTGCTCCGGGGAAATGTGCAGCGGATTGATCCTTGTCGTCGAAGTCGGCGTCAGAGAGATGATCTCTCCATCAAAATAGACCGCGAGGTTCAGATATTCTCCTGTGGGATCCACGATAATCACATCATCGTTCTGGCAAAACGGTTGATAGCGGACATTGGTTATTTCGTTTTTTACGAAGATACCTTTGCCCGCGCCGGTAACGCCGAAAACAAAGCCGTTGGAGGATTTGTCCAGCTTGCGGTTGAGGATGGTCGGAACACCGGAACGATCATTCGTACCGTAGAAAAATCCGCTCGGATCAAAGTAGGATTCAAAAGAGAAGGGTGTAGCCACGGCTGCTTCCGAGGACAGCATAAATCGATGCCGCTTCATATAGTCCTTACCCAGCGGCAGAACCGCGTTCAGAGCTTTATCCTGTTCAATGGTTACTGCTTTCAGGGTACAGTGCGCGGACAGCGCACGGCTTTGGATAATTGACGACAACTGTTCCAATTCTTCGGGAGTTTTGGCGGCGATTAGAACGTAAACTGTCATGCGGAAGAATTCTTCTGAACCGTAGAGCTTTTCAAGCACCTCGTTACAGCCGTCAATGGACTGTCGAAGCTCCAGAGAGATATAGTTTGTACCTCTCCTGTTGTTGTCCTCCATCCGTTTCTGCCTTCTTCCTTCCAATTCCTGAAGCTGGCTGTTGACCGTCTTTATTGCTACCTCCTTGCTCTCGTGCTCCAGATGCTTTGATACATACAGCATCGAATTCTGGGAGAGCAGGGAATAGATCAGACTGTCCACAATCTCGCTTCCGTAATCGGTGATGGAGAACACACGGCAATAGGTGTCGCCCAGCCGGATGTATTTTTTATGATATTCGATGGCATCCGGGCATACGAAATCTCTGGCGGAAAGCCCTCTGCGGAAGAGATCGTTCGGTAGCTCCGGCATGATACCGCCAAAGGGGTGATAGACGTGGAACAGCTCTGCAAACACCTCGTTCGGCATAAGCAGCCGCACATTGCTGCCGATCTCCCGGAATTTGTCTGACAGCATGGTCAGGGTGTCATATAGGATGTCGTATGGATTCTCTCCGGCAGTATTTCGGAAAGAAAAAGCAATAAGGTATTTCTTTCGGGAGATCTCTCTGCCGATCCCCTCCACGAATTTTTTCTGAATTCCAAAGAAGGTACTTTCATACTCATTGACGAAATTGTCAGTCTTGGATGCCACGGCGTCCAGATATTGCTTCGAATCTACCGGAAGATTATAGATGAACTCCTGATAATGAATATGGGGCGGCAGTTCGTTCAGCATATCCAGATAGGTCTGATACTTTCTTTTCTGTTCAGAATCGGTTTTCGAGAGATAACCGGTGTCGGACAGCTCACAGACAAACGACCATGTTTGCGCATCCAGACGGAACATACCGTTTTCGTAGCACTCGTCATAGGGGATGGATTGCTGCGCGGATTTTCGGCGATCCTTGCGGTTATCTTGCACCCGAATTTCATTTGCGGCGCGATTCTTTTTTTGCTTTTTGGGTTTTATCACTATTCTTCTCATCCTTTCTTTCAGTTTTATCAAGTATAAGACGGTCTTCCGGGAGAACGGCAGTATGCTCATACTGACGCTTTATAGGGGGTGAAAGTATTAAGAAAATGTACTTAATGAGGGGCATTCCGTTCATCTCTACCAGTTGAACCATCATAAGCAGCAGCGCGATTATGGCTCCAAAGCCTACTGCGTAGACGAACTGGAGCACAAGGCTTAAGATATACCCGACAAGAAATCCGATCAGGACTGATACTAGCAAAATCCGAAGTGTCCGGCTGTTATACCGCAGACGGATTTTGTTGTCGTAGCGGGAGATATTTTTTGTCAGCGTTTTTTTCATAGTGATCCTTTCGTCAGTTCAGGATTTTGTCCAGATGTTTCGTAGCAATTGACCAGATTGAAATACCCATAACAATACTTCCGAATACCTTCCATGTGGAATCGCAGATACAGAAGGTCATAAACGAGTAAGCTGCTGTTATAGGCGGAACCAGACAGCATTTTGCGTACTCCTTCACGAAGTTAATCATAATGCGTCTGCTATTCTCGGCGGCTGAAAAGCCGATATACAGCGGTGCTGTACATTGCATGAGCGCGATCTTGGCGATATTGAGCATGAGAATCAGTTCCATGATGCCGGTTACGATCATATATCCGATGGTTGCCATGCTCGAACTCATGATTGCTTCCACGGTAGCACTTACGCCTGCACGTCGGGCGGCGATGACGATTTTATCGGTCAGATTCAGGGATAGTGTAAAGAGTGCGGTCATGACCTCCTTTGCAACAGTGAAGGCAAATAGGGCAATGATCATACCGATTACGGGCTTGACAATTGAATTCTTATCGGCGAATTCCAGACTGTAGCAGCCCTTGAAAATCCCGTAGCAGAAGCAGATCATCATGATTACGATTCCCGGAACGTAGAAAACGTTGTAGATGCCGTTGATAAGATCATTGAGTCTATCGCTTACATAGCGGGCGCCCCCGTCCTGAAGCAGATTTATTAAACCGAGTTCTCCCGAACCCATGTTAATCCAGTCTTTCAAAAGATTCGTAAATCCCTTGACGATGTTGTCGGGTATGCTTGTGATAGACTTTCCGATACCCTTGATGTCCTCCAAAAGTCCTTTAAAGAACTTTTTTATACCGTCAAGCAGCCAGCTGAACCAACCGCCGTCGTCGTCATCCTCCTGCCCCGGAGTCCTATTGGTTACAGGTGGTTCGATAATTGCCGGTTCCCGTGAAGTTGTTACCGAAGTAACCGGTTCCGCTGTTACGGGAACATTGGCATTGTTATAGGAAGCGGCAGAAATCTCTGCCGCTTCCGTTATTGGGATAAGCGTATCGCCGCCGCTGTCAGATGCTGCATAGATCGGGCAGGAAAGTCCGATAAACAGCACCAGAACAAGAGCAATAACGCCGAGTTTCCCTATTTTGTTCATGTAACAGGATCACTCCTTTCTTTGAGCTGGTGCGACCTCGTTATTATGCGATTACCATTGCCATTAGAGTTTCCAACGCTCCGCCGAGTAGCAGACCCATGACAATCGTTTCGATTCCTTTCCTCTTTTGGGCGGGAGATTCGTCTGCTGACGACTGAGCTATAATAGTTCCTCCGTAAATGCAACAAGTAAGGATGACGCCAATCGAGATAAGATGCACGATTGCCTTCAGCAGGGTGTTTGCATTAAAATCCGGGTTCAGGGTGATGTCTCCCAGAATAGGCAAGAGGTTTGGGAAGAGCATATTAAGTAATGTAAATAATTTCATGATTAGAATCCTTTCTGTATTTGTTGATTTGTTGGGATGGAATGACGGGAGCCATCCCATCCCTTTGGATGCGCTAGTCAGCGATCATGGGTACTGTAATTAGACTTCATAACCACGTCTTTTGCGCTTGCCGATCATCAGAGCGCTGCCGATGAGCGACAGGAGAGCCAGTCCGCCAAGCAGCAGACCGTTGTCGCCGGTCTGGGGAGGAGGCGGCGTGTGGGTGTTGGTTGCAGTAAAGCTGTATCCATCCTCGCTCTTGGCGATCTCTGATTCGTAGCCTTCGATTTCCGCTTCGGTCAGCGTGTAGACGATCAGTTCATCGCCGTCATACATGGGCAGATTCGTCCAAGTGAAGCTGGTTTCTCCCAGAGGAATGATGCCGGTGTATACGCTGCCGTCAGATCCGGTCAGGGTGAGCTGCACGTCGGCGCGGAGTCCGTCCTGATCGTCACAGTCGAACCAGACCTTGTTGGCGGTGACATTTGTTTTCTTCAGGGCGTTGTGGAAACTCATGCTCTCATCGTTACCCCAAGTCAGATCGACGATCTGATTGTCCGGGACAACGTAGCGGATGTCAGTCTCGATCTCCGTGACGGTGTAGGTACCTGCAAGGAGGTTGTCAAAGACGATCACGCCGTTCTCGTCGGTGATGCCTGTGATGTCAATGGTGTTGCCAAGGTAATCGATGCCGGTGAGCCGGAACGTGTGACCATCGAGGACGTCGTCCTCGGCGGTCTTGTTGACGGTAATCGTCATGCGCTTCAGGGTGTTTTCGAAGCCGATTGCTTCGTTTACACCCCAAGTCAGATCGACGATCTGATCGTCCGGGACAACGTAGCGAACATCAGTCTCGATCTCGGTAACGGTGTACTCGCCCGCAAGGAGGTTCTCAAAGACAACCATGCCGTTCTCGTCAGTCGTGCCGATGAGGTCGATCTTGTTGCCGAGGTAGTCAATGCCGGTGAGTCGGAACTTGTGACCTTCGAGGACGCCGTCCTCTGCGGTCTTGTTGACGGTGATTGTCATACGCTTCAGCTCGTTGTGGACGCTGATTGCTTCATCAACGCCCCAAGTCAGGTTGACTTCCTGCGCATCGGGGACAACATAGCGAATGTTAGTCTCGATCTCGATCACGGTGTACTCGCCTGCGAGGAGATTCTCAAAGACAACCACACCGTTCTCGTCGGTGGTGCCTATGATGACAATGGTGTTGCCAAGGTAGTCAGTACCGGAGAGTCGGAACTTGTGACCGTCGAGGACGCCGTCCTCTGCAGTCTTGTTGACCGTGATGGTCATACGCTTGAGTTCGTTGTAAATCTCTACAGATTCATCAACGCCCCAAGTGAGTGTGACGTCTTCGTCAGCAGGAACGACATAGCGAATATCGGTTTCGATCTCGGTGACGGTGTATTCACCAGCCAGCAGATCTTCGAATACAACAACGCCGTTCTCGTTGGTTGTACCAATGATGTCAATGTTGTTTCCAAGGTAGTCAGTACCGGAGAGTCGGAACTTGTGACCGTCGAGGACGCCGTCCTCTGCTGTCTTGTTGACAGTAACGGTCATACGCTTCAGCTCGTTGTGGACGCTGATCGTTTCGTCCACACCCCAAGTCAGATTGACGGTCTGCTCATCGGGAACAATATAACGGATGTCAGTCTCGATCTCCGTAACGGTGTAAGTACCGGCGAGAAGGTTCCCGAAGGAAACGATGCCGGTTTTATCGGTCGTGCCGATGATGTCGATGTTGTTACCGAGGTAGTCAACACCGGTGAGTCGGAACTTATATCCAGCCAGTCCGACAAGCTCGCTGTCCTCTGCGGTCTTGCCCACCGTAACGGTCATACGCTTCAGGGTGTTGTGGAAGCTGATTGCTTCATCAACGCCCCAAGTCAGATTGACGATTTGCTCGTCGGGAACAACATAGCGGATGTCAGTCTCGATCTCCGTGACGGTGTATTCGCCTGCGAGGAGGTTGTCAAAGACGATCACGCCGTTCTCGTCAGTCGTGCCGATGAGGTCGATCTTGTTGCCAAGGTAGTCAATGCCGGTGAGGCGGAAGCTGTGACCATCGAGAACGCCGTCCTCTGCCGTCTTGTTGACGGTGATTGTCATACGCTTCAGCTCGTTGTGGAAGTCGATGCTCTCATCAACGCCCCAAGTCAGATCAACGATCTGCTCGTCCGGGACAACATAGCGGATGTCGGTCTCGATCTCGGTCACGGTGTATTCGCCAGCCAGCAGATTATTGAATACGATCACGCCGTTTTCGTCGGTGGTGCCGATGATGTCGATCTTGTTGCCGAGGTAGTCTGCGCTGGTCAAACGGAACTTGAATCCAGACAGCCCGACAAGCTCGCCGTCCTCTGTTGTCTTGTTGACGGTGATCGTCATGCGCTTTAAGGTGTTCTGGACGCTGATCGTTTCGTCAACGCCCCAAGTCAGATTGACGATCTGCTCGTCCGGGACAACATAGCGGATGTCAGTCTCGACCTCCGTGACGGTGTATTCGCCAGCCAGCAGATCTTCGAATACGACCACGCCGGTTTCATCAGTCGCGCCTATGATGTCGATGGTATTGCCCATGTAATCGATGCCAGTCAAGCGGAACTTGAAACCAGCCAAGCCGACCAACTTGCTGTCTTCTGCGGTCTTGTTGACGGTGACGATCATGCGCTTCAAGGTGTTCTGGAAGCTGATGGATTCATCCACGCCCCAAGTGAGGTTGACTTCCTGCTCATCGGGAACGATGTAACGGATGTCAGTCTCGATCTCGATGACGGCGTATTCACCAGCCAGCAGATTTTCGAAGATAACCACGCCGTTTTCATCGGTTTCACCGATAAGATCGATCTGGTTGCCCATGTAATCGATGCCGGTCAAGCGGAACTTGAAAGCAGCTAAACCGACCTGTTCGCTGTCCTCTGCGGTCTTGCTGACCGTAATGGTCATACGCTTCAGTTCGTTGTGGAAGCTGATGGATTCATCTTCGCCCCAAGTCAGGTTGACTTCCTGCTCGTCCGGAACAACGTAGCGGATGTCAGTCTCGATCTCTGTCACGGTGTACTCTCCGGCGAGGAGGTTTGCAAAAACGACCATGCCGTTTTCATCGGTTTCGCCGATAAGATCGATCTGGTTGCCCATGTAATCGATGCCGGTCAAGCGGAACTTGA
>CAYOON010000002.1:18648-19017 GCA_964405595.1 uncultured Lachnospiraceae bacterium
ATCCATCCAAGCCGACCTGTTCGCTATCTTCGGCAGTTTTGTTGACCGTAATGGTCATGCGTTTCAGTTCGTTGCGGAAGCTGATCGCTTCATCAACGCCCCAAGTCAGGTTGACCTCCTGTTCGTCCGGGACAACATAACGGATGTCAGTCTCGATTTCGGTTACGGTATACTCTCCGGCGAGAAGATTTACAAAAGCGACCACGCCGTTTCTGTCGGTCGTGCCGATGAGATCGATGGTGTTGCCAAGGTAGTCAGTACCGGTGAGCCGGAACCTGTGACCTTCGAGGACATCATCCTCTGCGGTCTTGTTTACGGTAATCGTCATACGCTTCAGGATGTTTTCGAAGCTGATAGCTTCATCCACAC
>CAYOON010000003.1:0-17795 GCA_964405595.1 uncultured Lachnospiraceae bacterium
TCTCGGCCGGGTGGAGAGTCAAACCTCCACATTAAAGTACATGTCGCCCCGGACGCTGTGGGAGCGGGACGTGTCACTCAGCGAGGACTTCGTACTGGAGAAGAATCAGCCTTCGATCGATGAAATCCTGCTTTGCAGACCTACGGTGCAGACCACGGGAATCCGCGCCGGAGATGGCTCGGTAGAGTACAAGGGCGAGGCGGTCTGCGAGATCGTCTATCTGGCGGACGACGGGCAGACGGTATTCTGCAAAAAGACGATTCCCATAAGTAGGATTCTGGACGCGCCCGGTGCCGCAGGCGATTCGGCGTTGATTGCCAAAGCCTATGTGGACAGCGTCGAATGCTCACCCACCGAGGATATGAACGGGCAATATCGGATCCTCAGTCTGGATCTGTCGGTGGACATCTGCCTGATCTGCGCCAACGTGGCGGAAAGCGAGTATGTGACCGATCTGTACTCCACCGCCTTCGTCACCGAGAATCAGTATGTATCGCTGACACCCTCCGCACCGCCCCGGATGCACGATGAAGTGATCAGCCGCAAAATCCCGCTGGATTCGGTGAGCGCGTCCGCCGATCCCGTGGCAGTTTACGGTAGCGCGAGACTGGGTACGGCGACGGCAAAGGAGGATTCGGTGGGGCAAAACGTGGGGCTGAATCTCTGCGTGCTCTATCGGGACGATTCGGGGCAGATGCAGTCGGAAAATCTTTCCGAAAGCTTTGAGCTGCCCATTCCGGGAACCTCCGAGCGGTTCGGAACCGTCAGCCTGCAATCGGCATCGGTGAAAACCGACGGCGGCATACCTACGGTCAACTGCGAATTGCGGATTAGCCTGATCTGCTTCGATCCCCAGCCCATCAGTGCTGTGGGACAGGTGAAGGGAAATCAGAGCGATCGGATCGTGAACGCCCGTCCGCTGACTGTCTACTATCCTGCTCCTGGCGAGAGCCTGTGGCAGATTGCCAAGCGTTACCAGATCAGCCGCGCAACATTGGAGGCTGCAAACCGCGGCAGAGATCCGGGAGCATCCATGATTATACCCCGTCGACAGAAGGCGTAAGCGGCGATTGCCGAATCAGGGGGAGTGTGCGTTAGAAAGTTTTCGTCCACCTTTTTTAAAAGGTGGCGCGGTGGAGGGCGCGTAGCCCTTCGCCCGTCGCAACGGACGAAATTCCCCCTACGGCCCTTTTCTTTTTGCCAAACTTTTTCTGGAGCGATCATGCGAAGCATGATCGGTCTGGGCCTCTTTTGGTCAAAAGAAAAAGCGGACTAACGGTTATAGCGATCTATATGGTTACACAGGTACAAACAAATCATCTTGACAAAATAATTTCCATTTTTATCCGAATTTTTTTAGAAGGAATTGCATCTCATAAACCGACGCGGAGCATGGCAAAATAGATGCAGATCGCGGGCAGCGACAATCTGTTGTCATGCCCGTGATCGCAAAGACAGAGGATGAGGGAAGCTTGAAAGAAGCCTTCGGGCTTTTTCAAGTACGGGTTTGCGGCTTGATCGGCTTAAAAAAATCGGTCAAGAGCGGAAACCCGGGTTCGTAAAAAGAACTGGGAGTAAATGCGCAGAAGGCGGACTCCCTCGGAAAGGGAAAATCAAATATGCGAAGACGAATAACGGGAAGCAGGGTACTGCCGCTTTTACTGACGGCTCTGCTGATAGTCGGTGCCTTTCTGCAAACCGCGCCTGTTTTTGCCGCAGAGACGGACGAAACGCCGCTGATGCTGATTCCGGGCGGAATGCCCTTCGGCGTACAGCTGCAAACGGACGGTGTACTCATCGTCGGGCTTTCGCCCGTAAATGCTCCGACGGGAAAGAAGAAGGGGAATTGCCCCGCCGAGGACGCGGGGATTTCCGTAAAAGACGTTCTTCTTTCCATTGACGGACAAAAAGTTTCCGGCGTCGCCGACGTCACCCGAATCATCGAGGAATCGGGCGGACGGGAGCTTGATCTTGAACTGTCAAGATCGGGACGGACGTTTACGACGAAGCTGAAACCGATCAAGTCGGAAAAAGACGGCAAATACCGGGCGGGATTCTGGATCCGGGACAGCGCGGCAGGTATCGGAACGATCACCTTTCTTTGTCCGAAGAGCCACGGCTTTGCGGGGCTTGGACACGGAATCTGCGATCCGAATACGGGCGCGTTGATGCCCATGTCAAGGGGATCGGTGATGGGCGTGACCATCGGATCGGTCCGGAAGGGCAGAGAAGGATCTCCGGGTGAGTTGAAGGGATATTTCTGCGGCGGCAAGTGCGGTGCACTTTTAGGAAACACTGCCAGCGGCGCCTATGGCGTACTGTCGGTATTCCCAAAGAAGCATGCGGATCCGATGCCGGTAGGGCGAGCCGCCGACGTGCATACAGGGGAAGCGTATATTCTCTGCACGTTGGACGGCGGATCGGGCGACGGAATGAACGTGAAGAAGTATCCGATCAAAATTGTGAAGATCTATGACAGGAAGCGGAAGAGCAAGAATTTCTTGATTGAGGTATCCGACAAGGGACTGATCGAACGAACCGGCGGAATCGTACAGGGAATGAGCGGAAGCCCGATCATTCAGGACGGCAAACTGATCGGCGCGGTCACCCATGTGATGGTGGAGGACCCGAAACAGGGGTACGGTATCTTCATCGGCAATATGCTGGATCAGATGCCGGAACTGCTTAGATAAGGTAATGAAAAGAAGCGCTATGCAAGCGGATTTCGGTTGCATAGCGTTTTTTTGTTGCTTTTTTGTAAACCATTGCAAATTGCTATTGCAATTTTTGATTATTTTACCTATAATATAGGAAACCATATATTATAAAGGAAGTGTTGATATGTCCGAGAAAAAACGAAACAGAATACTACAGAGTGTGTTGTGCTCTATTCTTTTAGCAGGGATCCTGCTTTCGTCGGTATCCTGTAACAATTCCGCAAAGGTGCCGGAGACTTCCGGACAAACATCGACGGTTTCCTCGCAACCGTCGACGACGACTGAGCCTGTGCCGGAAGGAAGTGAACCGAAGGGAAGTGAGCCGGAAGTGTCCTATTCTTATTACACGAATCCCATTCTGGATGATAAAGGCGACCCCTTTGTCATGCGTTGGAACGGACGGTACTATCTCTATCCCAGCAGCGGAAGCAGACAGATCGAATGTTGGTCTTCTACCGACCTTGTGAACTGGGATTATGCCGGCGTCGTGGCAGAAAATTCGGTACTCCTGAACGCCTATGCGCCCGAAGTGGTTTACTACAACGGTTCCTTCTATATGTATACATCCCCAAACGGGCAGGGACATTACGTCCTTCGCTCGGATTCTCCCACCGGTCCTTTTGAGATCATTACCGGCAACGAGGGACGGGGCATCGACGGTGACGTATTCATCGACGACGACGGTACATGGTATTTTCTCACCTCCGGCGGAAACTGTATCACGCGGTATATCATGAGCAGTCCCTGGAGCTTCGGGGACGGCGCGCCGCTGAATGCCGCGTCTATGGCAAACAGCTGGACGGAAGGTCCCAACGTCGTGAAGCACGACGGACTTTACTACCTGACCTATACCGGCAACCATGTGCTGCATAAAGGATATCGGATCGGCTATGCTGTGGGTGATTCCATGGATTCGCTGATCAAGGGAACGGACACCATGCTGGTTTCTACCATTGATGAGGTGTTCGGCCCGGGTCATTCCTCCACGGTCAAGGGTCCCGATCTGGACAGTTATTGGCTCGTTTATCATACGCTGCTCGAAGCACACAACGGATCACCTACCCGAGCCATGAATATCGACCGACTGGTTTTCAACGGCGGCGTATTGGAGGTACTGGGACCCACTACAACCGAAACGATCGTTCCCTCTATGCCCGATCTGGCAAGCTGGTTCTCGAACGAAGGTGCCGCGGATAAATGGGAAGGCGGAAAGATTCAGGACGGGATGCTGGTTCTGTCAAGCGGTGAGACGGTTCTCTCCAAGGACAGCTACTCCGGCGATTTCACCGCTGAATTCTGCCTGTCCGGCATGAGCGGCAGCGGGCTTGCCGGTATCGTGATTGGTTATCAGGATGCCGAAAATTATGTACTGGCTTTGTTGAACGCCGAAAAACAATGTCTGACTATAAAGACCGTTACGGCGGGTACTAGCAAGGATGTAGCGGAGTTCCCGCTGACTTCCAGCTTTGGCGAGACTGTCCGGGTGGATTGCATCCAGGCACTTCAGGTTGAGTGCACCGGATCGTCGTATACCTTCTTCCTGAACGATCATGATCTGGGAACCGTAACCCTGCCGAACGCCGCCGGAAGCGACTGCAAGATCGGGTTCTATGCGGATGGCACGGGACTTTCGGTGAGCTATGCCGGTCTAACCGGGCAGGTTCACGGCAGCAGCGCTTCGGAGGTGTACAGACCCATTCCGGGCAGCCTGCAGGCGAAGGATTGTCTGAATCCCGGCGAAAATACGGTAACGGCTGTGACTACCAATCGGAAATATCCCGATTTCTATGCGCTGGACGTCAAGGCATCCAAGCAGTACGATTATCGGGTTCGGATCGTCAGAGAGCAGACCTACGATCTGGGAATCCGCTATCAGTCCGCAAATCCGGTGACTGTCGAGATCTCGGTTGACAAAAAGTCGGTTTACACCGGTACACTGCCTGCCACCGACGGCTACGTTGTCAACGTGCTGCGGGAAGTTCCCCTGCCCGCCGGAAACCATGTGATTACGGTAGTTTACGGTTCGGATTTTGAGGCGGTCAGTCTGGAGCTGACTGCGCACGATGCGGTGGAAGATTTAAGCGTCGATTTCGAGGACGCCGATGACGGAAACACCTATACCGACGGCCCGTGGACGGTGACCGACGGCAATCTGGTTATGCCGGACGGTGTCGTCAACGTAGGCAAGCGCCTGTACGGCTTGGACGGCTGGGGCGACTATTCCGTTGAAATGGATTTCACGCTCACGGGTGCCGTTAACTGCGGTCTGCTGGTGCGGGCAACCAACCCCGATTCGGGTAACTACTACGGTACCGATCCCAGCGCTCCTTCGGTAACGGGAACGGATTACGTTCAGGGATATTTCATCGGATTTGGTTCCACAAACATAACCATTTCCAAACAGGATTACAACTGGACGCCGATTGTGTCGGGCAACATACGTCTGCGCACGGGAAAAACCTACCGTATCCGGGTAGACTGCATCGGAGCTGATATTAAGGTATATGTAGATGGAAAACTCATTGTCGAGTATACCGATCCGAATCCCTTCCTGAACGGACGGGTAGGCGTGCGCGCGCACAACTCTCCGGTGAAGTTCGACAATCTGAAAGTAACCGCAATAAAGAAGGATGACTAAAAGAACAGCCGCTCTGCGGTAAGGAAACAAAAGAAGCGCTATGCAAGCGGATTTCGGGTGCATAGCGCTTTTTGCGATTTCGTTAAAAAGTATCTTATTTTTTATTATGTCCTGATTATCTATTGACATTTTCTGAAGATGAAGTTAAAATAATGATAGTTTCGAACACAAATAAGTGATCGTCCGTATAAAACTCGCTTAAAATGCAGGTAACGGGATCGATTGCTTTCGGCATAAAACAGAAAGATGAAAGGAAGACCCGACAATGATCAACGGAAAAAAGCTGCTCAGTTTCATTTTAACGATGAGTTTTGTCATCGCGCCGGTATCTACGCTTGTTTCCTGCAAGGAAAACGGAGAAGAAGCTCAAAACAGCGATGAAACCGACACTGCCGGAATCGGCACTGTCAGCATCGGTACTGTCGGTACATCTGTCGACAGTACGCCACAGACACCCGAAAACGTAATATACAATGTTGTTCCGGACATCCTATGGGCGACTTCAACGAAGGAAGATGCTTCGTCCACCTTCGTGATGGGAGACAGCGTGAACAGCTTTCAATTCTCCCCGATTGACATCAGCGGCATGAAATATCTGGAATTCGATCTCTATCTCCCAACAGTTGACGGTTATTCCAGAATAACGACGAGCGCGCAGTTTGAAATTACCTCTTCGGGAACCTGCGATGTAAACGAATTCAGCTGGCAGGGCGGCGCGGACGGCATACTCAAGGGGCAGAAAATCGCGGAAGGCTGGAATCATGTGAAAGTCAGACTGCCTTCAATGCCGGAGGTCAATCAGAAAGCGGTCAATTATATCCGCTGGTACTGGGTATCTCCGGCGGCCACTATTCCCGGCTGCATGGTTGCCAACCTTCGCTTCACAACCGACGGCAGTATCGATCCGCCGGTCATTGGCGCGGTCGCCGGAACGGGATTTATCGTGGAAACACTCTATCCCACCGACGACGTGGTCGTCGCCACGGTCGATATTACGAAAGCACCCTACAATGCCGATTCCACAGGTAAAACCGACGTTACGGCGATCCTCAACAAGGCGCTTTCAGACGTCAGTGATGCGGGAGGCGGAACGGTTTGGATGCCTGCGGGAAAATACCTTGTTACCGACACGGTGTCGATCCCCGCTTACTGTACGCTGCGGGGCGATTGGGAGGATCCTGATGTCGGTACCGATTACGGAACCATCATACTGGCTAACGTGCAGGCGAATGCCGCCGCCAATCACGCGCTGTTTCTGATCGGCGGTTCGGCGGGGGTCAACGGTCTGACGGTCTACTATCCCGAACAGAACCTTGACAAAGTGAAAGACTATCCGTTTACCTTTTACACCACCGGCGAAGGCACGTCCTATATGCTTTCATCAGTGACCAATTGCACCGTGATTAACGGCTACCGGGGTATCGGAGCGTGTGTCAGCGAGGGCAACGCCCACGAGCAGCTCTCGGTGGAAAATTTGAAGGGAACCTTCCTTGCTGCCGCCGCCGAGGTCTATAATCAGGCGGACGTAGGCACATGGAAGTGCGTCAGCGTGAGCAGCAAATACTGGATTGAATCTCCTCTGTGTGAGACCGCAGTCGACTCCGATTCGCTGAAAACTTATATGCGAGCAAATACCGTGGGTCTGATCCTCGGCGATCTGGAATGGACCGAGTTTGCGGGACTGTATGTTGACGGCTGCAAATACGGCATCCAAATCGTGAAGGGACACAGAATTGAATTCGCCGGCTCGATTTACGACGCGGTTGTAACCGACTGCGACATCGGGCTGAAGGTTGACGCAATCGACACCCGCTGGGGCATGACGCTGGCAAACAGCCGGATCGAGGGCAGCGAGTACAGTATCCGGAATAATTCCGGCGGCGTCGTAAAGACAGCGAACGTGGATTTGATCGGCAAAACGGGCGGATCAGGCGAGATCATCAGCGAGCTCGCCGAAGGTGCGGTGGGAATAACCGTCGATTACAAGGCTTCGTACAAGAAACCTGCCGCAAATCTGTATCTTTACCAAGGATCGGTCAGCGGAAAGAACGACGTTTCCGGCGCAATTCAGAAACTCCTTGACGAGGCCGGCAAAACGGGCGGCGTCGTCTATCTGCCCGGCGGATACTACCGACTGGATTCACCCTTGACCGTTCCCGCGGGCGTGGAACTGCGCGGATCGGCGGGTTCTCCGACCCGTGAAGCAATGAGCCTCACGAAAGGCACGGTGCTGCTGTCCTATTATGGTGACGGTCCCTCCTTCAGCACATCCGATCAGGCGCTGATTACCCTTGGTCAGAATGCAGGCGTCAACGGCGTCCGTATCCTTTATCCGAAAAACGGGCCTGCGGACAGCGATCTGAATACAACGTTTGCAATCCGGGGAAAGGGAAGCGGCGTATATGTTGTGAACGCCTCCATAGCGGCAGCCGCATATGGCGTTGATTTCAGCGGCTGTGACCGTCATACTATCAAAAAGCTGGTTACCTGCTGTTATTACAATGCGATGACGGTGGGTGGTGATAACGGCACGGTAGAGGGCTGCCTGCAAAACGGAACGGTTCTTCTGCGAATGGGCAGCGATGTTTCGGCTTTCTGCGAGAATCTGATTCCTTTGAATGATATAGGCAGTCTGTTGTTCGATAAAATCACGAGAAGAAAGTGCAAATATGTTATCGTAAGCGAAGGCAGCGGTGAAACGATCTATAATACCTTTGCCTACGGTACGAGATCGATTGTCGAGAACGAAGGCGGCACGAACGTTTGCGTGGTGAGCATCGGCGGAGACAATATCGGCAGCTGGCTGATCCGTCAAACCGGCGGATCCATGACTGTACTCGGCTCGATGCGCTACAACGGCAGTTCGTGCTCCCATTCCGGCGGAATGTTGAAGCTGTACGCCCGTCTTACGATCAACGATAAATACGAAAATACGCTGGAGGCGGCGAAATAGATCGATGCGATAAGAATCGTAAATAAAGAAGCGCTATGCAATCGGATTTCGGTTGCATAGCGCTTTTCGTATGGGTAGGCTGCCGATTCTCAATGTGCGGACAGGGACTGCCGGTATTCGGTGGGCGTCTTTCCGATGCGCCGCATGAAAATCCGGCTGAAATACCGCCCATCGGAGAAGCCGACGGCAGCGGCGATTTCACCCACCGACATCTCCGCCCGTGACAGCATCTCGCAGGCGATATTGATCCGCAGATTGATGATGTAATCCTTGGGAGAGATTCCGGTAACCGCCCGGAAAAGCTCGCGGTATCGGCTGGAACTCATGTATTCGCGCTCCGAGAGCGACTCTACCGTCAGGGGCAGGGAGATGTTATCGTGGATGTAGCTGATCGAACGGCGGATAGCTGCGCCTCCCCGGGAAAGGCTGCCGGTACCGTCGGCGATTTGCGTGTGATGCCTGCCCAGCGTGATCAGAAGCTGCATCAAGACCCGCGATTTGTCAAGCTCGGTCAGACTGTCCATCCGCGTGAAGGCGTTGAACAGATCGGAGAAGATTTCGGGGATTTCCGCCGAAAGCCCGACCTTTTCCACGGTATTCAGACCGATCCCGCAGCTTTCGATCAGCTGACCGGCGGCGTATCCCGTGAAATGCACCCAGTAGTAGATCAGCTCTCCGTCGGCGATGCCCGAATAGTCGAAGGGAGTTCCCGCGGCGAAAATCAGCAGATCCCCCGAACGCATATTCCGCCCGACGGCAGGCGCGCGGACGGCGATTTCCCCCTTGACCAGATAGATCAGATAGTAATCCTGCCGTACCGATCGGCCGACCGAACCCCCATAGACGGCGCGCCCGGCACAGTTGACCTGTAAGTAGGCCGAGGAATCGGCAAAATTGTTGTCTTTATCATTCAGATCGCTGTAGTAGTAAACGGTTTGCATGCTTTCCTCCTGTTTTGAAGAATCGGCGATTTGTCCACATATTCCCTTTATTCGTCCATTGCTTTTTATATAGAATTATTATATAATAAAAATGTGAAAATTGCAAGCATTCTTGGAAAAAGAGACAAAAAAATCTCCGATGTCGGCAGGATCCACCGACGGTCGGGCAACCCCGAAAAAACAAAGAAAGGTGAAAAAATCATGAAAAAGCTACTTTCAGGACTCCTTGTGACTGCAATGCTTCTGGCAATCCCTGCGGCGGCATCCTTTGCGGAGGGCGCTTCCGACCCCGATAGCTGGGCAGATGCCTGCTCCGCGCAGAAGGGAAATCTGGCGTACGGTAAGGACGTATACTATCATTGGAGCCGCGCTCACGGACAGGGGTGGGGCGATGAATACAAGGATCGCCACCTGCTGACCGACGCGTCCTTCGATCTCTTCTACAGCAACGGCGACGCGTTCCATACCAACCGCGGCAATAACTGGGCTGCCATTGATTTTGGCACGAAAACCGAGTTTGACACCGTTGTACTTTATCCCGCCAAGGGAGAGTCGGAATTCTGCCACGGCTTCCCCAATGCTATCCGGCTGCTGGTCACCGATAACGCGGAGCAGTTTGAGAACTGCGCCGACTGGTACAACTGCTCCGCATCCGGACTGAATTTGGCGGAGGGCGAGGTGATCGCGGAGTATTACGATCTGGGCTCCAAGCCCTTTGAACCCGTTACCTTCCAATTTTCTGCGGTAAGCGGAAGATTCCTGATCGTTCAGGGACTTTCCCTGAATTTTGAATGGTGCGAGATGCAGCTTTCCGAGATCGCCGTCTACAAGAAGGGCTATACCGCCCCCGAAACGAGAACCAATCTGGCCCTCGGCAAGGAGGTAACCTCCAATTCCTATTATGAGGACGACAATAACAACTGGCATCTGACCAACATCAACAACGGAAACCGTTATGATATGAATACCTTGATGAGAAACGAGGGGGACTACGGTCAATTCTGCGGCTACCATTCCCATCCTGATACCATTGCAAACGGCGCCGCGGATATATACATTTCCTTCGATCTCGGTGAGAAGACTGCTGTCGATGAAATGGTAATTGTACCCTCCACGACGAAATACAGTTACGGTGGAAATGCGACCGATTTGAGTGTGCCCGCAAACTTCGAAATCCAGATTTCCGACGACGGCGAGAATTGGACAACGGTTCTTGCAAAATCCGGCTATGAATGGGGCGAGTACAGACCGCACAGCTTCACTTTTGAAGCTTCCGAGGGAAGATATGTCCGTCTTTTCATGAAGGGAATCACCGATCACATGAGAATCTCGGAGATCGAGCTCTATTCTTCCGCCGTATCCGAGCCTACCACACCGAAACCTTCCACGCCCAAGCCGACTGATCCCGTTTCACCCAAAACCGGAAGCACGGTTGGCGCTCTCGCCCTGCTTGGCCTGATTTCGGCGGCAGGAATCGCAGTAATCGGCAAAAAGAGAAGCCAATAATGAGGAAAGGATACTTATTATGAAACTTACAAGATTTATGAGTGTCGCGCTGCTTGCGGCGATGACCGCTCCGATGCTGCTGTCCTGCTCGGGAAAGGGAAACGGCAGCGATACAACCGCCACGAGCGGTAGCGGGTCTGCCCAGACTTCCGGTCAAACCTCCGTCTGGACTTCTTCCCCCGAAACCACTCCGCCTACCCTGCCTCCCGTCACCCTTCCGCCGGTTACCGAGGCGAAATTCAGCATGCTGGAATGGACCGGCGAGGTGAACAGCAAGGATGCCGACGGGAAGAAGGTCAATCAGTCGCTGATTACCCAGATCAACCGCCGTCCCTACCACTCCTCCGAAACGCTGGTCTACGGCACGGTTGCGGCAGCCATCGAGGGCGCGCAGAACTATCAGTATTCGAAGTCCGAATACTATAAGCTGCTCACCGGTGAAAGCAACAAGTGGCAGCTTGCGGTCTACAAGAACGTGTCGGAGGCCGAGAAGGCAGGCGTCTACGGAGAATTCTACAAGACCGACTACGATATGGCGAAGGCCCCGAAATATGCCGGGAAAAATCTGGTAGGACTTTCGGACAGCGCCTATTACGGCGGATTCAAGGAGGTCACCCTTCCCGCAAGCTGGCAGGCACAGGGCTTTGACTTCCCGATCTACGCCAACACCGAGTATCCCTGGGATGCCTACGGCAACGGCAAAATGACCGCGCCCAACGCGCCCAAGGTTACCAATCCCGTGGGCTTCTATCGTTCCTCCTTTACGGTGGATGCCGCATGGATGCAGGACAGAAGGGTGATTATCTCCTTCGGCGGCGTGGAATCCTGCTACTATTTGTGGATCAACGGCTACGCAGTCGGCTACACCGAGGATTCTTATGATACCAGCGAGTTTGACATCACGCCCTATCTGCATACCGACGGCAGCGAGAATACCATTGCTATGATGGTCGTCCGCTGGTCGGACGGAAGCTGGTTCGAAAACCAGGATATGCTCCGTCTGGGCGGTATTTTCCGGGATGTGTCGCTCTACTCGATCCCGGAGGTTAATCTCTTCGATTACTATGTTGTAACCGATCTGGACGACAGCTTCACCGACGCGAAGCTGGAGATTCAGGCGATGCTGCTCAACGAGTCGGCAAAGGAAGTCGGCGGGTACACGGTAGAGGTTTCCCTTTACGACGCGGACGGTAAGAACCTGTTTGAGGGAAATCCCCTGACTGCCGCTCTTTCGGAGAAGATTGCCGCGGGCAATTCGGCGACGCTGAATTTCTCCCGTGAGGTCAAGGCTCCGCACCTCTGGTCGGACGAGGATCCCTATCTGTATACGCTGGTACTTACCCTGAAGGATGGGAAGGGGAAGGATCTCGGCAGTTTGGCGCAGCCCCTCGGCTTCCGTGAGCTGACCTTTACCCAGACCTCCTACTCCACAGGACCTAACAGCCACTATGACACTGTGCTTCTCAACGGCAAGGAAATCCTCTTGAAGGGCGTAAACCGTCACGATAACTGCTGGGAAACCGGAAAGTACGTTTCTTTTGAGCTGTACGAGAAAGATTTGCAAATTATGAAGCAGATCAACATCAACGCTATCCGGACATCCCACTACCCCAACGATAAGGCGCTCTACTATCTCTGCGACAAATACGGCATCTTCGTGATGGCGGAGGCGAATATCGAGAGCCATTGGGGTGTGTCCGACGGGGATACCACAAGATATTTCCGGAACACCATCTCCGAGCGGATCGAATCGCTGGTGAAACGGGAGAAGAACCGTACCTCGATTCTCTTCTGGTCGCTGGATAACGAATCCAACGCCAACACCCAGTTCCCGCAGGCGGTGCGGAATATTATCCATAAGATCGACAATACCCGCATGATCCATTCCCACACCTACAAGGGCGGCGACGGCGGCGTGGATATGCGCAGTGATATGTATGTGGAGCCATCCTCCATGATCGGATACGGCACCGCGGCGGATCATATGCCCTATATCCAGTGCGAATACGATCACGCCATGGGCAACTCTCTTGGCAACTTCTACGAGTATTGGGAAGTTTACAGAAAGTATGACAACATCCTCGGCGGCTTCATCTGGGACTTCGTGGATCAGTCGCTTGCCACCGAAATCCCCACCGCGAGCGGTTGGGACTACTACGGAAACGGCAAATACTTCGCCTGCGGCGACAACTGGAAGAATACCATCACCCACAAGAACTACTGTCAGAACGGTATTGTCAACCCCGACAGAGAATTGCAGCCCGAGGCATACGAGGTCAAGTACGTTCATCAGAGCGTCTGGTTCTCCTCCGATCTGGCGGCAATGCAGGAAGGGAAGGTTACGATCTACAATGAGTTCAGTCACGTCAACCTGTCCGAATATGACTTCCGGTATGAGCTTCTGTGCGACGGAAAGGTGATCGACAGCGGCAGCTTTGCCGTAAACTGCGCGCCCCGCGCGACGGTTACGGTAACCGTACCCTTCAAGATGCCTGCCAAGACCGAGGCGGACGGCGAGTACTTCCTGAATGTATACGCCGGACTGAAAAACGATACGCTCTGGGCGAAAAAGGGTTATACCGTCGCCTATGAGCAGTTTGCGGTTCCCGCTGAAATTACCCATGTCAAGGGCGTGAACCTGTCCACGCTGCCCGGCGTCTCCGCAAAGGAGGCGGACGGCAAGCTGACAATCAGCGGCACGAATTTCACGATCATCTTCGATAAGAAGACCGGCGTGCTGGAAAGCTACACCTACAACGGTGAGACGATCATCAGCGACGGCCCCCGCGTCAACTTCGTCAGGGGAACCATCGACAACGACAACTACGAGAACTACGGCTGGAACAACGTGAAGCTCGGTCAGGCGAAGACTTTTGATCTGAAAGCCGATTCCACAGGCAAGCTGCTGACCCTGACGGTGGAGCAGACGCTGACGGGCGCAAGCGATTCGACCCAGAAGACGGTCTACAAAATCTACGGATCCGGCGAGATTACGGTCACCTCTTCGCTGAATATGGCTTCCTCCATGGGCGAGATGGCAAAGTACGGCAACGTGATCCGGCTTCCCGCTGCCTATGAGAACGTGGTTTACTACGGCAAGGGCGAATGGGAAAGCTATCGCGACAGATGCAGAGGTTCCATAGTCGGCTTGTACGAAACCACCGTGTCCGACATGTTCTACCCCTATCCCAACCCGCAGGATACCGGCAACCGGATGGGCGTCCGCTATATGGCGCTGACCGCTGAAGGTATGAAAACAGGTATTCTGATCGTGGCAGAGGACAGCGTGGAGGCATCCGCACTGCACTTCAGCGCAAGCGAACTGTCGAACGCGAGAAATATCTATCAGCTTTCGGCAAATCCCCAGTATACCTATCTGTCTGTCGATTACGGCAGCAGAGGCGTAGGAAGCGGCTCCTGCGGCCCCGCGACCATGAGTAAGTACCGCCTGCTGAACGACGGCAGGGATTATAGCTACACCTATACCATCGTTCCGTTCGCGGCGGAAAAGGATCCGGGCGCGATCAGCAAGATCTGGCGGGATGCCGAGTCTATGGACGCTGCGGCGATTGAGAAAAAGGCGATCGAGGAGACGGTTGCCGCTATCAACGGACTGCTCAAAGATCCTTCTGCCGTCAGTTCGGTCAAGGCGATGTACGATCGTCTGACTGCGGATCAGAAGAAGAAGGTAACCAATGTTTCGATCCTGACAGCGGTGGAAAGTCAGTACGGCAAGCAGGTCACCTTCAAGGATCAGTCGAATAACGGATTTACCACTTCGGCGGTGGAAAACGGCGTTGTTTACAAGGACAGCGGCTCCGCGACCGGATGGGCGTGCAGCGGCGCATATACCATCAATGATAAGAACAATCTGCTGAACAAGACCCTCTCCGGAAAGAGCAATTTCACCTTGGAAACATGGGTACGCTACGATCAGCTGGTGACGGGTAACGTGATTATCGCAAAGGGCGATACGCAGGTCTCTATCAAGATCGACGGCGAAAACAATATGGAATTCTTCGTCTACGATGGAGGATGGCGGTGCCTGACCGTTCCGCCGTCCCAATGCGGAATTGTCGCCGGCGAGTGGAACTATATCGTTGCGACCCGCGATGACAGCAGCCTGAAGCTCTATATCAACGGAAAGAAAGTCGGCGAGCTGGCTTATTCCGGAAACGTCGGCAGTGCATCCGAGGCTCTGACCGTCGGCAAAGCCATCGGCAAGAGCTTCACGCTGGACGGCGCCATCGGCATGGTGCACATCTTTGACCGTGCGCTGACCGCCGATGAGATCGGACGCCAGTACAGCTACTACACCGGAAAGTCGGCAAGCCCGGCATTTACCGCGAAGGATGCGATCCTGTGGCTGGATATGGATAAATATGAAATCCATTAAGGCACGAATCTGACAAAAAGAATCATTCCTCCCGAAAACCGGGAGGAATGATTCGGAAAAGGATTATTTTTGAATATGGAAAAGCGGCAAATTATCAATATTGTGAATTTTATCCGGGGATGCGAACCCCGGTGCGAAGTGAATCTGATCGAGCCGGTGCAAAATCAGCTGAATCTGCTGGACAGATACGGCTTTCGCGGAACCTTTCTTTTTCAGTACGACGCGCTGATTGACCCGTCCTTTACCGGATTGTTCGGTCAGAAGGAACGGGAGACCCACGAGATCGGGGTATGGCTGGAAATCGTGGAACCGATGGTAAAAGAAGCGGGCATCCCCTGGCGGGGACGTACACCCTGGGATTGGCACGCCCATGTGGGCTTCTCGGTTGGCTACACCCCTGAGGAGCGGGAGCGGCTGGTGGATGTGCTTTTTGAAAAGTTCCGGGAGGTCTTCGGCGTCTATCCCCGCACTATGGGATCCTGGATCATCGATGCTCACACCCTCGCCTATGCCTCGGATAAATACGGACTGGACGCCTCCTGCAACTGCAAGGATCAGTGGGGAACCGACGGATACACCCTCTGGGGTGCCTACTACAATCAGGCCTACTATCCGTCCAGATTGAACGTATTTTCTCCCGCACAGACAAGGGAAAAGCAGATCCCCGCGCCGATATTCCGGATGCTGGGCTCCGATCCGGTTGCCCAATACGATTTCGGTCTGGATCCCACCGCCGGCGCACCCGCGGTGCAGGGCGTTATCACGCTGGAGCCGGTATACAGCGGTCGGAACGGAGGCGGCGGAGAGCGGGATTGGATAGACTGGTATCTGGACGCCAATTTCTCCGGCGACTGTCTGACCTTCGCCTATACGCAGGCGGGTCAGGAAAACTCCTTCGGCTGGCAGGCCATGCGGCAGGGACTGGAGATGCAGTTTGCCCGCTTTGACGAGCTTGTCCGGGAGGGTCGCGCAGAGGTGGAGACGCTGGGTGAGAGCGGACGTTGGTTCAAGGAAGCCTTCCCTGAAACGCCCGCCAGCACCGTTGTGGCAGACAACCATTGGAACGATCCGGAAAAGCGGTCGGTCTGGTATAACTGCAAAAACTACAGGGTCAATTTCTTCTCCGATCCGCAGGGAATCCGCATCCGGGATCTCTATCTTTTCAGAGAGGATTATCCCGAGCGCTATCTGAATGCCGTCTGCGAGACGCCGCAGCTCAAATTCGACAATCTGCCTGTGGTGGACGGAAACCGATTCAGCGGGGAGGGAATCCTCGCCGGACTCTGGCTCTGTCACGGGGAAAATCCCGTTATCGCAAAAGAAATGATCTATCGGGAGATCGGAAACGACCGTATTTGTGTAGATTTTTGCACCGATGAATTCGGATGGGTCAGCTTCTCGGTCGATTCCGAAGGGATCTCGCTTGCCGCCGAAAAGGGTAGAGAGTCGCTTTCTCTGCGCTATCGGTTCTGCCCGTCGGATCGGACGCCGGATATGGATGTAAAGGAGAACGGTCTGTCCCTTACCTATCGGGGATACCGCTATCGGCTGTCGGCAAACGGACGTTTGCTTCGGGAAAAGGATGCAATCGTGCTTCTGCCGGGTGAGGATGGAAAGATCAGTTTCGGCTTCGACGGGATCTCTGAATGATAATATTTGGGCTTGGGCGATGACCCAAGCCCTGACTTTTTGGACGACTTTGGAAATCTTCCATATTTTTTTTGCGGAACTGTTGACAAATTGCACAAAAAAGTGTATAATTAGATCTACAGTAAGATTTCGGAACATTTCAAAGGAGAATCCCATGCCCCGTTTCTTCCTTCCAGCCGGGCGACTTACCGACGATCCCGTGGTAATCACGGGGGACGACGCCCGCCATATTTCCCTCTCTCTGCGGATGGCAGTGGGCGATCCCTTGACGCTCTGCGATATGCGGGGAAGAGAATATCAATGCGTGATCGCGGCAATCGACCCGAAGAATGTCTACGCGAAGATCCTTTCGTCCGCACCCTCGAAAAACGAGCCGCCCTACTTTGCGACCCTCTATCAATGCGTTGCAAAAGGGGAGAAAATGGATACGGTTGTGCAAAAATCGGTCGAATGCGGCGTCTGCCGGATCGTTCCTGTGGAAAGTGAACGCTGTATCGCCAAGATCCCGCCGGACGCGGTGGAGAAGAAGCTGGCACGCTGGCAGAAGATCGCCGACGAGGCAGCGGGACAGTGCGGAAGAGCGATCCTGCCGAAGATCGAACGTCCCATGCGATTTGCCGACGCTGTTTCGGAGATGGCGTCCGCCGATCTTGCCTTCCTCTGCTACGAGGGCGGCGATACCAAGCCGCTGGGAGAGCTCCTTCCCGAGCGTCCCGTCAAAAACCTTGCCTTTCTGGTGGGCCCCGAGGGCGGAATCGCGCCTGCCGAGGCACAGATGGCAAAATCGGCGGGTGTGCACCTCTGCGGACTGGGAAATCGGATCCTGCGTACCGAAAGTGCCGCTGTATTCGTGCTTGCGGGGCTGTCCCTGCGTTGGGAAATCTGCGGGTAACCGAACGAAATTCGTGGATTTTTCGCAAAGTGTGGCTGTCAAAATCGTCATTTTGACGGTCACGGTTTCTAAATCGCTGAAATTTTCTGAAAAATTTTAAAT
>CAYOON010000004.1:0-13781 GCA_964405595.1 uncultured Lachnospiraceae bacterium
AACCCCGCCGACGATCCGTAGCACAGCCCCGAAATAGAGGGCTTGTACCCATATTAGAAATCTCTCGGCACAACGCCGACAGCTTTTCGCGGACTTCTGCCATTCATGATGGCTTCATATTCCGCCCGTTTTCTCACGGCGTCGTCTATCTCGGCCGTGAGCTTGTCAAGATCAAAGCGTGTTAAGCTCCGATCATCAATCGTATACGACTTTACCCCACCGTCAAGCAGTTTCAGTTTGGCTTCGGTGAGCTTGTCTATGAGTTTGCCGTAATATTCGTATAAGGCTTTCGCCTCGGTTCTGCTGATCATATCGATACCTACCAATCATCGTAGAGTGAGTTTTTGTTTGGCTTCCGCTTTTGTGGAACTGTTTTTTTCGGTGCGGCCTGCGGGACAGACAGCGCAGGATTGCTGCCCGTTCCCTTCAACCGCCGATCCAGCGCGTCGTAGTCCGGTGCCATGGCCTTTGCCGCCGCAAGCGCATAGTTTCGGCAGTCCAAAGCCTCGTTTCGCTCGTGGCCGGGGATCTTCTCCCATTGCCATGGATTCTTCTTCCCAGATTTGTAGACCAGTCTCTCCGAAAGCAGCCCCTTGAAGTATGCCTGGCCATAATCATCCCTCCGTGGGAAATGACAGTATTTCGCCCCCGGCGTCTGGACGCGTAGGTTGTCCATGATCAAGGATTTTCCTGCATCGACACCGATCTCAAACACCTGGCACGTTCCGATCATCCTACCGTTTACAACGATCTTCTGCTTTTTCGGCGGTGAGGTGTAGGAAATTCCTTCCCCACCGCGACCCTTGATCGGGAAAAACTTTCTCCCCTGCCGTTCACGGCACCGCAGACGTACATCCTGCGTATAGTGACCGCCCTCATCCACAAATGTCAGCGACACTCTCAAACCGATTCCGTTTTCAAACCGATAAATATGATCTGCCACATCATCGAGTGCATCCCATGTTTCGTCCAAGTCTGGGCGTCCCATAATAACGCCTTTTTTGATACCCCAGGTTTCTCCGAAATGCCCATGTCCGACCACCTCATATTCCATGCGGTCGTCCTGTGTATCAACGCCCATCGTAAGCAGTAGAACACCGTCCGGAAGCTCCGCCTTGTATTCCTCCCGCCGAGCCATGACGCTTTCCTCGTCCTCCATATCGCCGCGGTTTTCCCATAGGCGGCCAAAGCGAGTATTGTACACGACTTGCATTTTCTTGGAATCGCCGATCGCTTCAAGGTATCGAATGATGGTGTCCTCCCAGGTCGCCCAAGGCGAAACCCACGATGACAGCCAAAACGAACGAGTGCCGCGCAGTTCGTACGCGTCTGGGTTTTCAGCGACCCACTTTGCGGGCTGCCTTTTCATATCGACTTCCGACGATACGCCCCCGCAGACTGGGCAGACATAGTAAAGATTTGTGATCTTATATGTTTTCCCATCGCCCTCGATTTTTTCTTCTTTCTCGAATCGAATGCTTTCGAAGGTGATTTCGCTGTATTCGTTGCAGTGCGGACACTTGGTTTTCCACCGCTCCCTGGTACCGCCGGCATAGGCTTTCGCAATCGCGCTGGCACCCATGATCGTTGGCGTGGAAACCTCCACGGATTTCGCATTGTAGAATGTAATCTGACGAGCCGTGGCAAGATCCCAGGGATCGCCCTCGTTTCCCGCTGATGTAGCCCAGCGATCCCGCTCGTCGCCGAAGATATAGCGGATAGGCTTGGATGCCAGCGCGTGCGCCTCGGTGGATCCGCATAGGGTAAGGATCCCGCCCGGATAGGACTTCTGCAATATCGTGTTCGCGCTGTCCCGGCTTTTTGGATCGGCGACTTTCGCTTTCAGCGATTTACAGTCGCGGATCATCGGCGCGATGCGGAGCTTGGAATACTCTTTCGCGTCAATCGTGGTCGGGTGCAAGAATAGAATCGAGCTGGGATCCTGGTCGATGATATATCCGAGCATATTGTTGATCGCCTCGGATTTGCCGACCTGGGACGATGATACAATGACGATGTGCCGGACCTTCGGATCGTTGAAAGCGTCCATCGGTTCTTTGAGATAGGGAGTACGGCTTGTACGCCACGGTCCCACCTCGGCAGAGCTTTCGGGAGACAGTCGGCGCTTTTTGTCCGCCCACTGACTGACAGTCAGCCTTTCGGGCGGTTTCATGGCTGCTACGACCTTGGAAATAACAGCATTGAGGCGCTCCTCGTCAGCTTTCGTCGTCATTGTTTACGCCATCGGAGGCTTCCAGCCTCATCCGCTCGCGCATCCTCTCTTCGTATCTCGCTGCATCATATCTGTAGCCCGACACTACATTCATCACTTCGTAGATGCCTTTGCGTACTGTCTCTTGCTGTTCCGCCTCGTCTTTCGCCATCCGCAAATCAATGCAAATTCTGCCGATGGATGCAAGCAACGCGCTTCGTATCGCGAAGATCAGATCCTCTGTCACTGCTTCTACATCTTCCGCACGGAACATTTTCCCTTCCCGCTCTTTGGCGTCAAACTCCGCCATCGTCGCTTTCGCCTGCTTGATTCTGGTGTCTGCCTCCAGCTTATCTTTCTCCAGCTCCAGCGCCGTTTTGTCTTTCTTCTCGGTGCGAGCGTCCAGCATATCGATATAGGCTCGGATCGTCGGTGCCAGTTCATACAACGACCCATGGGACGTCTTCTTTTTGAAAATGGTTCCCTGGCTCGTCAGTTGTCCGATCCATTGATTCGACTTGCCCGTCATCGCGCACACATCGGCGGTTTTGACAAATATCGGAGTGCCGGCCTGTAGAATATATACTGCATCGCCCTTGATCTCCGCTATGGGTTTTTGTTTTTGCACTAGGCACACTCCTTTCAATCAGTGAATGGACTCAATATAGCCCTCTGCGTTATTGCCGTTGCAGTCTGCGTCTACATATTCCGCCACTACCCGGATTTCAGCGTTATTTCAGATCACTTTCATATCGTTTCATTTCGTTTACGCTTATTCCTACTATACCTGCGCTTTCGCTGCTGTCTGTCGCTCTAAAATGTCCTTTTGGATGCTGCGGAAACATAAATTCAAACATCGCATAGTTCGCCAGATCGCAAAGATATTCTGTATTTCCCGTTTCCTTGTACTTTTCCAGACACCTCTCCAGCGTTGGAATTGCCTGAACATTCCCAGTAGCAAAATTACTTCTTGCGGATCCATATTTGTAATAGCTAACCTGTACCCTGTTTTTCCGCAACTCGTCAAATTTTTCGCTGTATTCCTGCGACAAATCCATGATTGATCTTCCTCCTTTGCGCTTTGCGGTCATTAAATTTCAATTAAAGTTCCGAATTTTTTGTCCGGTAACTGTGCGAAATTTGGGGTCAACGAACCCGCGGGCCTTTGCCTCGCGCTGACAGTACCTTGACGCCGCCCGCCGATCCTTCTTTCGCATATAGAAGAACCGCCCGATTCAGCATCGGACGGCTTCTGATAAATCTTCACAGTACTATTATAGCACAGACCATCGGGACATTTGGGACAACTTTAAGATTTTTCGGATTTCTTCAGATACCGATAGCATATCTTCTTTACGCTGTCTTCGGTATTATTCCCGCCGATTATCAATGCAATCTGATTCCATGTCATCAGATCAACAAAGCGCAAGGAGAGTATGAGGCGTATTTGATAATCCTCAACAGAACGAATATCGTCCTCGATTGCTTTGCGCTCTTTTATGTATTCGATTTGCTCATACATAATACGATCTTTGATTTCAACGATCAAAGGGACGATCTCCTCCATCATGTTTTTCGACGATGGATTCCGTGGCATTCCGTTTAGATTCATGCTGCCGGGTTGTAATTGTGATTCCAGTTCAGCCAGCCGAAGCGCATCTCGATCTATCAGCTTTTTCAAGTAATATAGTTTACTCAATTCCCGGATTGTCACTTATTTTCCCTCGCTCTCTTCCTTTGGGCAAAAGATTATTTTGCAGTCTGCGCCAAGTACAATGGAGCCAATACATATACGGTTGACAGCTCGCTATTTCCCTTCGGCTCGTACATTCATTTCCGCTCCAGAATCTATCACAGTCAAAGCACGGATAATCTTCTGTAAACTCTCTCTCACGTTTTTTCATACACGCACGCCCCTCAAAACGGGAAATCATCGTCGTCGCGCATATCCGCGAATCCGCCTGTGGATGCGTCGGGCATTGATTGAGATTCCGATTGACCCTGCTTGGAATCCACGAAAGAAACTTCGTCCGCAACAACCTCGGTGTAGTAGCGCTTCTGTCCATTCTGATCGGTCGAAGATCCCGTATGGATTGAGCCGATGACGCAAATGGAGCTTCCCTTGTGGAAGTAGCGAGACAGAAACTCCGCCTGTTGTCTCCATGCGACGGCATTGATAAAATCCGTCTGCTGCTGTTGGTCTTCCTTGGATCGTCTCCTGTTTACGGCGACCGTGAAGCGCACCACCGAGATACCGCTTTGAGTGGTTCGTAACTCGGGTTCGGCAGTCAGACGCCCGCCGAGGATTACTTTGTTCAGATTAAAATTTGCCATCATCATTCCTCCTGTTTTTGCTGTTTAAGCGCATCGCGCTGAACGCAGTCAGCACTCCTATGCAGACCACCGCGCCGATCACCATTGCCGTAATTGCAAGCGCTATTGTCATACCTGTCTTCCTCCTTCTGTTTCCGTTGCACAGAGCGATGCTTCCTTGGTTTCGATTTCCCCTGCTATGGCGATATAGCCCGCCGAGTCGATGTAGTTGTCTGCTTTTACTTCCAGCGCCGTACGGATACGACCGATCTTGTACAGCGCCATCATGACAGCGACATCGTGCGGAGTGATCGCTTTACCGAGATAAGCCGACCAAAGCCCGCCGATCACCTGGAAATTTTCCAAAGGATCACCGTATTGCAGATTTCTGTCCACACAAATACACTTTTCGGCTTCGTGCAGAATTTCTGATCTTAATTTACGCCCTGAATTTGACATAGATCTTCCTCCAAACTTTTTGCATCTTTTTGAAGCGCGGCGTACTGTACACCGTGTATTCTCGGAAACGTGTATTCACCCGTCCCATGAACTCTTTCCGGGTCTGCTGTTACGACGGCAAAACGGTATGCCCCACGCAGTTCAACAGAATAACCCCAATATAGATTACCTTTCGGATTGACGCGAATCTTTTTTACCAGCGCATTTACTGTATACTTGATTCCGTCGTACTCTACGATTTCGAATTCTTCTGCGGCTCGTGTCAGCTCTTCAACGGTCATTTCGATTCCTCCTTCGCCGACTGCTTGTTAAACAGCGCAATGTTGCACTGCTCGACGAGAGCTTTCAAACGCTCGACGAATACGTCGTTAATCACATCTATCGGTGTTATAATACCGATCAGCAGTAAGCCTGACTTAACGGCAAAATAAATCTGTCTGTTTTTCGACCGCCGCTCATAAAGTGTCAGCAATCTGTCGTCGCTGTCCGCAAACGGTTGCAGATATTTTGCGTCAACAAACATGACGCCCTCCGAGGTCTCATACGGAACAATTGTCCGACCTGCGTCCAATATGCAAATCGATCCGCGCTGTACGATGTTTTCGTCGTCGGTAGCATCGGAAAAATCGACCGAAAGCGGCAGTCTCTCTTCGTGCCGGAAAATAATCTTGTCCGCCTGCTTTTCCGTGATGTCGTAGGTTTTGCAGAGCGAGTTTTCATCGAATCTCGGAAGATTGATCATCGGGTAGATCGCGCTCCCGTCTGAAATCCATTGCTCCTGCCCGCTTTCGTAAAGCAATATCTGTCCGCTGCGCTTGCAGATGTCAATGATCTTGCGTATTTTCATTCTCGTGTTACCTCCAGTTTTAGATATTTTGTTATCAGATCCACTGCCTGCTGCCAACCGTAGCAGACCTCCGCGATGTATCCCTGCGTCCGAAGATCCGTGATCCATTGTCTTTGATTCTCGGTCGGTTTATTTTTGCCGTATTTCAGCTCGATGTACAGCCCGTGATACTTGCCACGGGCGACGGGTAAGCACAAATCGGGGACACCCGCTTTTACGCCCTGCTGTTTCAAATGCGCCGCTTCGCTGGCGTTTCGCTTCCCGCCGTTCGGGATGTGGTACAGCAAGTTAATTTCCGGGTATTCAAAGCGAGCTGCTCTAGCCCAATTAAAGAGTATTGTTTGCTCGCTTGCTTCGTGCTGGATGTGTGTATATTTCATTGATCCTCCTTGTATATTCGTATTTTTTGCATTTTTAGGACCTGCGCAGTTTGCCAACAATTCACCAACAATTTGCCAACAATTTGCCAACTGATGTAGATTTTACAACAGTTCCGCAAGTTGCTGGCAAGTTAAATGGCAACTGCACATTACTGCCTGCCTTTCAAGGCGAGAAATCAAGTCCGACGTCAAACAAAATTGCTGCCTGTTTTAATAATCCGATGTGATCCATTCATCCTCCTTCCAATCGGGCGGATCACCGTCTGTCTTGTACATAATCGCCGATACATACCAATGCCCGTTAAACTCGTTATAGCGGGAATAACACCGGATGAAGCGATAGCCCTTGTATCTTTTTTCCCAGAATTCCCGATCATCGACGCGCTCGGTCGCCATGCGTTCCACGCCTCTGCGGGAGACCTTGCCGTCTCGGGCTTTGGACTTCGGCTTTTTGAGATTCTTTGAATAGCTGAACCGCTTCGATCCCTGCGGATCTTTGGACATATAGCGGGCAGCAGCCTCGGGACCGAATTTCTCCGGCTGGAAATTGTTGCAATTGGCGCGGAGACCGTTTGTCCACATACTTTCCAGCGTTTTGTTGTCGATCCCGCCGGTCATGAAAAGGTGAAAATGCCAGTTTGTCCGGCCAGCATATTTACCGGTCTTGTAGGTCTGCTTCTCGATGACGTATATGTAGCGGAACGGCTCGTCCAGCTTCGCGATCGCGGCTTTCAGCTTATCCACGCTCGATTTGAGAAACTTATTCCACGGCATTTTTGCCGCCGCGTCCTCTGCCGCCGCCAGATCTTTGCGAAGCCGTTTTAATTCCAATACCCGCCTTGCCTTGACCCGCCGAAGGTAGTTGACAATATCGCGCCGGGCTTCCGCTTCCGTCTGGGGAGCGTTTTCGGGACTGTACGTCGGGTGCATGAGATTGTCAGTTTCGTCGAAATTTACATTCGCATAACGGACGAGTTTCTTTGTCGCTTGGGTACAGTTATACTTTTGCTGCTCCTTGGTCGATGGCTTGGTCTTCGGCGCGCGGGGCGAGAGTCGGCGACCGTTTTCCAATACCGGGTAAAAATCCACTTCCAGAAGCGGACCCGAATATGTTCGTTTTTCCCTTTGCATGATTCCGCCCTCACTTTTTCGCAAGCCACGGCATATCTGTGTTCACTTGGTTCTCGATCCTCGACGTCAGTTCGAAGACGGAGTTATAAAGTGCCGTGCGCAGATAGGTTTTGGGGCGTTTGATCTCGTAGGTGGCCTTCGCGTAGTTCTCCATCACCCGGACAACGTGTTCATGGGTGAGGCGTCCATAGATCGCAACGACCATTCCGGCCGGAAGCTCATCCCCGGCGATCCGTACCAAGGCGGATTCGGGAAGCATAGCGACCTCGGCGATTATGAGGGCGATTTCCTCCGCCTGATCGATTTCGCTGTCCCGGAAGCATTCGATTTCGATATGTTCCCTGACGGCATCCATCAGCCGGGGGAACGGCAGGTTCCGGTAGGCAGCACTGGACTGGACTTGACTGGACTGTGACTCGCAGGACCGAGATGGTGTTTGATTATTTGTCATTTTGGCGACACTCCTTTGTCAATCGTTTTTCGGGGCGGTCATCGTTGACAAAATACTATGCAATACAAGACCGCCAGCGGGAGAAAAATCCCGCTTTTCTATTGACTTTTTGTCGCCGTCGTGCTATAATATATATGTAGGAAGCAAGGCGGCGACAAAAGTCGTTTTGCCGGGTCTCCCGTGTTGGCGCACGGGAGACCTTTTATTTTTTTGTTCTGCTGCGCCCGGTGTTTCTCGATCTTCTGGTTCTGCGTTCCGCCGAACTCTTGGTCGGGGCTTTGCGGACTTTTATAGGCAAAGTCCATTCGGGTTCCGTTGATACGCCCGCCGATTCGATTTTGCCTTCGCAGTCGCACTGCTCACCCGGGTCAAGGTTCGCCCCGCAGTCGGGGCAGGTGTTGTAGTACATCTATTTGACCTCCTTTAATTGTTTGCTCCATTTGATTTTCATCTCGTGCGGGATATTCTGATTTCGGTTACGGGCGCCTGTCCAATGCGTACCGCCGGCCTTGCCCTCGCATACAAAATTGCTCGCCTTGAGACTTGCTCCGCTCTCGCTTTCCAGCGTATAGGTGATGATCGTCCTGTACCCTAGTTCCCTCGCCACACGCACGCAGGCACCGTATAGCATGGAACACGCATTCCGGGTTCCATCGGTACAAAGCCGATTGATCTCACAGGTCATACCATCGTCGAGATGTCTGCTGACTGGTCTACCGCAGACGGCGCATCCTACAAGCTGATCACAGTCGTACAGCCCAACGCAGAATTTACATCCGACCGTTGCATGGTGGTGTCGATGATGGGCGTTGATGAATTCCGATGCTTGGCGGAATGTTATAGGTCTTATTTCCATTTACCCCTCCAACAAATCAAATAGAGTGCATTGCTCCACCTGCTCGTCCTCCGACTTCAGGTACCCAACGCCGTCTCGGAAATAGTCGCTGTTCAGCTCGATCCCGTATCCCTTCCGGCCGGTGCGGATCGCGCACAGCGGCACTGTCATGAGACTGCCGAAAGGATCCAGCACAAGTTCCCCGGGGCTACTGTAGCGGTTGATGATCCGCTCCACAATGTCGATCTGCAAGGGACACACATGGAGCGCCTGACGGCGCTGGCTCTGGGTAGTGTTCAGCGTCCGCATCCGGTTTATATCGTCCCATATCTCGTTACTCCACGACGCGGGCGGCGCAACCATGAAGGTAGCGGGGAGCCGTCCGTCCTTGTCCAATTCCTTGTACATTTCGACGTGTTCCTCATAACTGTAAACGCTCTCCCGGCTGAATTTGCGGTAAGCCTTGGACAACTCGCCTATATCCATGTTCTGCAATTCCTCTTTGGAGAGAAACCGATCCCCGGAACTGCGCCATAATGCGTGTGCATCCAGCTGCCATTGTGCACGGGTGTAATCGTCCTTTGATTTTGTCACAGGCTCGTCCGCATAGGCGCGGGACGTGTCGGTCGGCAATTTACGGAACAGCAACACATATTCCGGGCAGCCGACGCCCATCTTGGTACCGTCCTTGCACTGCTCCGTCCAGCCCAGACGGTAGGTCTGGTTATTCTCTCGCACGACGTCGGTCAGAACCACGATGCGCCCCATGTACCGAAATCCATGCTTCATGTAATGGAATACTGTCATTTCGGAAAACGGGTCGATAGTCGGCATCCCGTCGCCGGTTGCGTTTCCGAACAGGACCCGGTCTTTCACATGGATTGCTGCCACCCGTCCGGGTTTGAGGATTCGCAGCAGTTCCGGCGTGAGGTAGTCCATCTGACGGAAGAAAGCGTCGTTGTCGTCGTTATGTCCGAAATCGTTATAGCTCGGTGTGTATTCGTAATGATTGGAAAACGGTATAGACGTATGGATCAGATCTACGCTATTATCTGCGATCCGTCTCACTTCTTCCACGCAGTCGTTATTGACCGCCGTCCAGTTTTTACCCTTAATTTCCACGCGCTCAACTCCTATATTTCGTTTCATCCCGGCCATGATCTCTTTGCCCGAGACGCCGTGTTTTTTGACGATTTCCTGCATCTTGGCATTCTGATAGTTGTACCGCTCCCACTTGTCGAGCAGTTCCTGTTTGATCTGCTTCTCGTTCTCCGTGTAAATGATGTCGATCACGACCTTCTCCTTCTGGAGAAAACGGTATATTCGGTGAATGGCCTGTATGAAATCATTGAATTTGTAGTCGATGCCGAGGAATATCGCCCGGTGGCAATGGCGTTGAAAGTTGCAGCCCTGCCCGGAGATTTCCTTCTTCGTGGCCAGTAGTCGCGTCTTTCCTTCAGAGAAATCCATCACGCGGCGCTCCTTTTCGTCCATTTCCAGAGTACCGTAAACTTCCGCCGATTCCGGAAGCGCCTTTTTTATAGCCCGGCGCTCGTCCTCCAAATCATGCCACAAAATAAAACGGGCGTCCGGATCCTCTTCGACGATCTGCTGCATCACAGCAATACGGTCGGAAAGGCTTTCCCGTTTCTCCCTTGCGGCATCGGCCAGACCCTGCGCCGCATCATTGATCATGGCGATCTGCCCGGTCTTTTTATCTACTTTCCCGCCGATAGTTGACGGGATGCAGTGATAATTGATCTCCATCGGCGGTAGATCATAACCTTCATCGCTGAATCCCAGATCGGAGGGTTTCTGAATGAACAGCGCCCACGAGGACACCCACAGCCAGAATTCTTCTTCCTTGTGGGGATACAGGGTGAGATTGTTTGCTTTGGTACTGTCCCGCTGAAAGAACCGGGTGAGTGCTTGTCCGCTGTCCATCACCTCCAGAAACGCCGCATAGTGAATGATCTCTTTGAATTTGTTCGGGTCCGGCGTGGCAGTCGCTACCAGCTTGTACGGAACTCCGTCGAACAACGGCAGGAAGGTTTGATAGGTCTTGCTTCCGAAAGAGCGCAGCACGGATGCCTCGTCCAGACACGCAGCATCAAACGCTTTTGGATCAATATCGCCGTCCCGGATCCGCTCATAGTTGGTAATCAGGATATTCCCGGGTGCGGCTTCCGCCTCTTCCTTTGTTCGGATGTATTCCGGCTTTTCCATCCCCAGCAGTTCCACGGCGTCCCTAGTAAACTCCTGCTTGACCCCCAGAGGCAGCACGATCAAAGCTCGCCCGCCTGTATGATTTACAACCTGACGACACCATTCCAGCTCCTGTATCGTTTTTCCGAGACCAAAGCTCTCAAACAATGCCCGTCTGCCACCCCGCAATGCCCACGTTACAGCTTCCCGCTGGTGCGGCTTCAACGCTAGCGAAAGATCTTTGTCGGATACATCAAAGCCGGTTTTCGGTGCCGTTATGATCTTGGATTCGAGAAATTCTGTATATGTCATTTTGAATGCCCTTTCCCCTTCGCGTCGGGGTATTTTAGTATTGCTTTCATAGCTCCTCCACTTCGTCTAAATCATCATACAAATCAAACAGGCTGATCTGGTTCGGATCGTCGCCAACCCACCATTTCATGACATTCTCACCGCTTGTCCATGATCGATATTGTATTCCTGCTGCGCGTCCCGCTTTGAGCATTCGATCAAATGTCCGAACGTAGATGTTCCGATATTTCGGGTATCGTGCAAAGTCTTTCTTCATTCCTTGCGGCCCTTGCATCGGGCATCCAATGCAGCCGATCCGATTTTCGCCACATTGATATAGTGGGTTAGATTCGCATCCATAGTGATGCAGAAATTCCCAAACGTCCGCATCCGTCCAGTCAATAATCGGATTAACCATTGTTGATGTGGTTCTGTAGCAATGCTCTACGAATCTGCGCGTATCGGCATTATCATCATTCAGAATGATTCCGCCACCCTTCGGCGTTACCTGATAATCAATCCCACTTTCTTCTGCGGCCTTTTGCGTGGTTTTAGGTTTACCCAAAATTTTTACAAAGTCGCAGTTTTGTCTGCGATTGTAACTCTCTGCCCAGCGGACACCCGTCACCTTAACTCGGCCTTTTCCTCCACGCTCTTTTAACTCCGAGCAACAGTATCTAGCTAAACGTGTCGGCGGCATCTTTTTTTGTACGATCAACTCCCACATGGTATGTTTAGGGCGACTGATCTGTACACCAGGGATTGACCGTATATAGCGCACCGTTTCCGGAGTATCCACAGTTGTGAGGTTATGGACTATATCATGCTTGACGCCCGCAAGCTGCGCCAGTATGCGGATGCAGTCACTGTCCTTCCCTCCGCTGTAGCACAGGTAGTAGGGTTCGCTCTGGGGCTCAAATGTTTGGAGGTATTTGATCGCCCGTCTCTCTTTTTCGGCGTTCATGCTTTGCCCCCGATTCAATATGTAATATCAGAAACGCTGTACACGCAAGGGTTGGCGTTGTGGTGCTTCACGTCGAATTTGTTCCTATTGTTATAGCGGTTAGCAACTGCTTTTGCGGTACTCTCCGAGGCGTATGTGTCGCAAATCGCCGGTTTTATGCCGTGGACATCGACAACACTTCCACCACGTTTCAGCAGAAATCCCTTGCCTTTATTCGGACCATCCGTATACATCCCGTGAATTAAAAAACGTCTCATGACTTCCTCCTACCTTTCCCAATTTTCCTTGCGTAACCGTTCCTCCCGCCGAAAATCTACCAGTTTCTGCTCCTGCTCCTCACGGCGCATCTCACGCACGTCCAGTGCCAGCAGGATTGCCAGCGGGATACCCAAAACAGTCCAGATGACCGCCAGCAGCGTCAACGTCATACTGTATCCCTCGTATACGATCCATGCGGGGATGCCGATCATCCCGCCGAGGAGGGCGAGCGATAGCACAAATCTGATTGCTTTACCTGCTACTTTGATCTGGTTTGTTTTCTTTCGCTTATCCGGCATCATCTTCCTTCTCCTTTTTCGTGAATGTGATCACGATTTCCTCACCGGTCTCCTCCGAGAGTACAGTGGACATGGCTTTCACCACCAGATCCATCGCCCCATCCTCCATGAAAGGGTTTTTACCGTCAACCGATTTCGGCTGTCTTCTCGGTTTTCTCATTGGTTTCCCTCCTTATGTTTGTTTTTGCGGTTTCGGCCGCTTCTTTTTTTGCCTTGATCTTTTGGTCAAGAAACTCTCTGCCGCCCGGACTAGCAAGCGTTTCTTTAACTGCTTTTAATGTAGCCGCGAATAATTTTGATCTTTTGATTTCAGGCATGGCATCAAAATTGATCGTGTTGGTTTGCTCGGTCATGGCATCCTCCTTTTGATTGGCATTCTTCGCTATTTTATTTGTTCGTGAATGTGATCACGATTGGTATGTAGCTTCATTCAGCGCATTATAATCACTTGGTGTATGCGACTATCAAAGCAATAAGTGCAATTGCTGCCGGGATATACGCTACAACGACCCGCAGCGCTTTCTTAAAACGATCCATCCCCATAACACCTCCTGTTTTTTTGTAACTATGTTCGGCATAACGCCGTCTTGGTTTCTGTAAAAAATATTCAATTTCTATTGACTTTCGCGGTTTTCTGTAGTAAAATGTAGGTAATTATACTTAACGATAATAAGAAGGTAAATTAGATGATTAATAAGTTTACACTCACCACAGACGAAGTAATAGCAAGTACAAGCGCTGTTGAAACCCTTATGGAATCTGATAATGCAAGTGCTTTTGGACTCCGTTTTCCTCCTGATGTGAAACAGGAAGTCTGCACCTCATGTTTGAAAAAGCTAGAATCATATACTCCGCTTACTTATTTTTCAAAGCAAGAATATATAATGATATATTACGCTTTGGAGTATATAATCAACACCGGCGAAAGTTTCGGTATTTTCATCAACGATGCTTATACAGCATCCGAAAAAATCGGAAAGTTAGCGGGGCTTCTATGAAATCGACCTCGCCAAAATACATTGCCAACAATCGCATCAGCCGAAGCCTCCTTTTGAAGCATTCTATTTTTCCTTTCATTGTGGTTCACCCCTTTCGATGTCAATAATTAAACTTTTGCAGTATCGTTCAGAAGTTCG
>CAYOON010000004.1:13881-17306 GCA_964405595.1 uncultured Lachnospiraceae bacterium
TTTGCAGTATCGTTCAGAAGTTCGATTTTTTCCAGATCGCTCTCTCTGATTCGGTACTGCTTTCCGATTTTTACAGCCGAAAGTCTTCCGTTTCGAACCCAGCTCCAAACTGTTGAAACTTTTACACTGTAACGATCCGCTACTTGTTCACAGCTCAAAAATTTTTCCAAACAAATCCCCCCTTATACTTGACTTTTGTTTAGTTTAGTGTTATAATGTTTATTGTCAACCAACAAAATAATACAAAACTAAACTTTTCACTTGCGTAGCCGTTTTTTGATTTTGATGAATCGTTAGGTTTAGTTAAGTATAGCATAGTTTGGTTCGGTTGTCAAGAGGTTTTGCAAAAATAGTTTAGAAAAGTTTGTTTTAGTTGAGGATATTATGACTACATACGAGAAAATCAGGGAACTATGTGAAAAAGAAGGTTTTTCAATATCGTCCCTTGGCGAAAAAATCCCGGGACTTTCTATCAATAAAGCGTCAATTACTGGGTGGAAAAATGGATCCAAGCCCCGTCCAGGTAAAATCAAGGCCATCGCTGATTATTTTGGGGTTTCCGTAGAATATCTTACATGCGAAAGTCCAGCCCAAAAAGATTCGCCAAATTATTTTAACATGGAAAACATCTTCCCTCTGAAAACAAAAAAAGTCCCCCTGCTCGGCGAAATTGCCTGCGGAGAACCAATTTTTGCAAATGAAGAACACGGGGAATACGTCCTTTCGTCAGATAACGTAGACGCTGACTTCTGTCTTCGCGCAAAGGGCGACAGTATGATCGGCGCACGGATTCTGGACGGCGATATTGTTTTTATTCGGAAACAGCAGGAGGTGCAGAACGGGCAGATCGCCGCCGTGCGAATCGGGGATGAAGCAACGCTGAAACGGGTGTATTATTACCCAGAGAAAAACAAGCTCGTCCTTAATCCGGAGAACCCGGCATTTGAGCCGTTGGTTTATGTCGGCACTGAACTGAATGAAGTTGAAATTCTGGGGCGCGCGGTCGCGTTTCAAAGTATTATAAGATAATTAAGGAAATTAGAAAAATAGTACCCGAAGACAAGCGTTAAGATCTATTTCGGACGTGAAAGGAGAAAAACCATATGTATCTTATATTTTTAGGTATTATTACAATTGCGACGTCAATATGGGCGATATGGTATTCTGAAAACAAAAAGAAACAACTACGTCTACAGCAATTAAAAGAGATAGAAGAACGCAGATTGCAAAGAGAAAGAGAGACTGAGCAGCATATAACCGCTATAAAACAGCACCGCCTTGATCAAATAGAACTCTTTCGTCAAACGGTATTTTCAATTGTGCCGAATGATAAGAATATTGAAAGTGTGTGGAATTTTTGGTCACACGAGATACATGATACAGAACTTCAATTGTATGAGCAAATATTATCTTTGTATGAGGTTCCACTAATATTATTACATCGAGACAGCGTTGCACCATACGCCTACTTTGCCGATGGTTATTTTAAAGTATGCTACACAGACCTTTTATCATGTACATGCGACAAATTCAAAGAAACTCAAAAGCCATGCAAACATATCTACCGGCTATTCCATGAAATTACGAATGAAAATCAAGATTCTGAATTTATAAATCCTTCTCCAACCATTGAGAATATGTTTCTAAAACTAAGTGATAGTTGCAAGGAACATTTTGTGCAGTCCTTAAATATGGGCAAATATGGGCTCAATTGTTTTTTGAATGATTATATAAAAGAAGAAATTAACGTAGGGCTGTTAAAAGCATCTAACGATGTAGATTACACTCCTGTGCTTTCCAAAATGACAAAAGATCAAATGATATTGTCACTCTCCAAAGAAGGAATAGCCGGATTTCGTCAGAGCTGGTCAAAAGTTGCATTGATTGCATGGGTGATTGAGAATCAAAAAGATTTCTGCAAAAATAAATTTGCAAATTATGTTCATATTGAATTTGCTGAAGAAGTCTTTGAGTGGAAAGAATCCATTGCTCAATCCAGAAAAGCAATTACATTTTCGCACCCTAGAAGTGTTGAAGAAATGCTTTCCGCAAATGACAATCATTAAAAGGAAGTATCTATGCGAAAAAGGATATATGAAATAATTGAAGTATCTGACGGAAATCATTTGTGGAGCGGAATTTACGACACCCTTATGATGATCGCTATAATTGCCAGTTTGTTGCCGCTGGCATTTAAAAACGATTATTTGGTCTTCCAAATTATAGATAAAATCTGCGTCGTGATTTTCATCATTGACTACATACTTCGCCTGATTACCGCCGACTTCAAATATCGCAAACGATCTGCTGTTTCTTTTCTTCGATACCCGTTTTCCTTCATGGCGATCATCGATCTGGTTTCGATTCTACCTTCCTTGTTTGTGATCAACGGCGGATTCAAAGTACTGCGCGTGATCCGCATGATTCGTGCTATGCGCGTTTTCCGGGTCTTCAAGGCTGTGAGATATTCCCGCAGTATTCAGATCATTATACGGGTTTTCCATAAATCGAAGGAACCGCTTGCCGCCGTCGGCACGCTTGCGCTTGTATACGTCTTGGTGTCAGCGCTGGTTATAATCAACGTCGAGCCGGATTCGTTCAACAATTTCTTCGACGCGCTGTATTGGGCAACCGTATCCCTGACGACGATGGGCTATGGCGATATTTACCCAGTTACAACAATCGGGCGGCTCGTTACGATGCTATCCTCGGTCTTCGGGATCGCAATCGTCGCGCTACCATCGGGCATCATTACCGCCGGGTACATGAGTGAGCTGGAAAACGACAAAAAATCGCCCGCCGAAGCGGACGATAAAGAATACACAGAGGATTCGCACTAACGTAAAATTAAAAGCCGATATAAAAGACGATCATTTTGCCGACGTTGGCAAAATGATTGATATAGGATACAGGCACAGATGGAAAAATATATAAAGGAGCTTGAATTATGAGCGAAGGTAGAGATTTGACTATACGCAATAGCACTGCTGAATTTCTGATTTTTGAAAAGCAGTCTCACGCCGATTCTATAGAAGTTCGTTATGAAGATGAAACGCTCTGGCTTACTCAAAAAATGATGGCGTCCCTGTTTGATGTGGAATCTAATACTATTACATATCACTTACAAGAGATTTATAAAACAGGAGAACTGGATCGAGAATCAACTACTCGAAAATTTCGAGTAGTTCAAATGGAAGGCACTCGTCAGGTTGGTCGGGAAATAGACCACTATAACCTCGACGCCGTTATTTCCGTGGGCTACCGTGTGAACTCTATTCGCGCAACGCAGTTTCGCCGTTGGGCAACACAGGTATTGAAAAAGTACGCCATTACCGGTTATGTAATCGATCGCAAGCGTATGGAAAACGGTACATTCCTTGGAGAAGATTATTTCGAACGCTTACTGGAAGAAATTCGTGAAATTC
>CAYOON010000005.1:0-16717 GCA_964405595.1 uncultured Lachnospiraceae bacterium
TTCCTGTGCTTCCTCCATGCTGACAATATCCGGCAAAGCGAAGCTTTCCTGCACTCCATCGTCGGTCTGCTCCGGCTGTTCGGCAGCAAACGCAGGCACAAATCCGGCAAATACCGACAGGGTCATGCAAATTGCAAGGAAAAATGCGATTTTCTTAACTTGTTTTTTCATCCGACGGCCTTCCTTTCCCGTCTTTTCTGGGGTGCTGCTCCCTTTATCTCCATTTTACATCATTTTTGGAACTTTGTCAAGCTGTTTTTGTGAACTCATTTCAAATAATGATAAATACATTTCAGGCGCAGTACCCAAGTGACGGAAACCGGAGCAGTCCGACCCCCGATGTGTGTTTGTTCTTCAACAGACTCTTTAAATCAGACATTTCTCACTTTCAAACGGACAAGGATTGTATTCTGTTAACTTATCTTCCGGTAAAACGCATACCCATCCCGTCGTGTTGTCAGTGCAACGACATCTTCATCTTCAGCTACAGAGTAAACAAGCTGATAATAGGTTATTTTCAGGCGCAGTTCTCTATCGACCTCTCCGATTAGCTGATCAACTGTATAACCTTCATCTTCTGTAAGAACATAGTCGCAACCGTTATACACGAGGATTTCTTCCTCAAAATACGCGACGTTTTTATAATGATGCATGGACACATAATACAGTGAACACAAAACAAATGCCAATATAAGCACGCTAACTAAAACGATCGGAAATTTTATTCGCTTCGCTTGTCTGCCGTAATGCAATACCGTCCCCTATCCTTTCCCACTTATCGAAAATCTGAATAATCAGCATATTTATTTCATTACATCTGAATCTCTCGTGCAGCCCGCGCTTTTTTGCCTGAATCCCCCAGCACCATCACCAAAACCGCCGCGATCAGCACCAGTCCGCCGCCGATGCCGAGGGCGATATACAGACCGGTATTCGGTCGCTCCGGAACGTCAATGTGGAAGCTCGCCGAATGAATGTCGTAGGTGGTCAGATCCACCGAATAGTCGGGGTGTAGACAAAATTCATCCCCTGTTGACTTCGTAGTGATTTCGGCCATAACACTGCAGAAGTCCTCGTAAGGAAGCAGATGCTCACCGTCTAACGGACATTCATGAAACATGTACTGAGAGCGGTTAAAGTACACATAGTCACCCAGATCCGTTTTGTAAAAAACGGCGAGAGCTTTATGTGTGCCGTCCGGGAGGAACGGATGTACGCTAAACCGTAGCACAAACGCTCTCTCAACTTTTATGTCAGGATCGATCATCCGAATCGTATCATATGACCAGATTGCATCCGGAAGATCGGCTATATATGCCCACCTTGAGCCTTCCGGATCGGTCGAAGCGTCCACAATGCTGTTATCCTTCAGAATCACCTTATGGGTAATAGAACCGTCCGGATGTCTGACCGCATAGACGACACGAAACCATGATGGCTGCTGCAACCTAGAGTCCATAAGATCAAAAATATTATCAGTTTCCTCAAACATTTCTTCAAGCAAGCCGGTTGTGTCTAAAATTCGAACAATCTGATCTCCTTCTTCGACGCCCATATAGTCGCGGATTTCATCGTTTATGTCATAGGCATTCGCAATGAGATTGTTCTCCCGAAGCAGGTAGTCGGGCAGATCGGATGTCTGGCTATCTTCGCCATCCTGTGCGTATGCCGTGATCGACAGGCAGAGTAACATAGCAAAAACTGTCGTTAATAAGAATATCCTTTTCATAGTAAATCCCTTTCCGATATAGTTTCTTTTTCATTCCGATTCAAAAACGCGCATAGCTTCCCACCCTGCGGCGGACAAGCCATGCGCGTTACTGTTAAATTTCAAAAGATGTCTCACTTCCGGCGCAAAAAGCCTTCCCGCAGCAGCGGCTCGACTGATTTTTCGTCTCATGCCCGTATTCTTTCGAGCCATCCGCCTTGATTCATCCCTATTTTACCACAATTTGCCCACTTTGTCAACGGCTTTTATGGAATATTCACATTGATTTAACCGAATATCCCCAAAGTTGGGATCCGGCGCGGTTTGATCTATTTCGGTGAACGCTTGCGGGGCAGACCAAGCAACGCCCACAATTCGCTCCAAGCGAAGAGAATCAGCGCGTAAAGATAGGTTTCTCCTTCCGTACAGAACAAAATCAAATACGGTAAAACAATCGACAGTGAATTCAATAGAGTCCAAAGAAACTTATTTTTGCCTTCTTTCAGGTATACTCTCGAATACAAAAAAGACAAAATCGGCACGAGTAGAATAACCCATGCAATCAGCAATGCAATCGCAAAAACTATATCTTTTGAGGCGAAAGTTACAACCAGAATGATAATAGTAGACACAAATGAAAGAATCGGATATAGCATTTTTTGATAGGTCATGCGGTATGTCCCTCCCGGTCTGTATTCTACTGCCATTGTAGCATGACTTTGCTATCTTGTCAATAAGGCTTGCAAAACTTCTTTGTTTTACCGCGAAACAGCCGCCGGGACGGGATTTTTGCGCCGAATCCGCAAACTTTTTCCAAAACCCTTGACAATCCCCCGATTCTATTGTATAATATTCTAGTTCAAATAGATTTTTACCTGTAAAGGAGACTGATACCATGCTGGTAAGCAAAATGCTCGGCGAGCGCCTGAAGGAGGCGCCCAAGGACTGCGTCATCGACAGCCACGCGCAGATGATCCGCGGCGGCTATATGAAATACGTCAGCAACGGCAGCTATTCGCTGTTTATGCCCGCAAGACGGATCACCCGCAAGATCGAGGAGATTATCCGCCAAGAAATGGACAAAATCGACGGTCAGGAGGTTCTCTTCCCTGTTGTGATGCCCGCGTCCCTCTGGGAGGAATCGGGCAGATATACCTCCATCGGCAGCGAAATGGCCCGCTTCACCGACAGAAACGGCAATCCCATGGTGCTGGGCATGACCCACGAGGAGGCAGCCGTCCAGCTCGCCCGGGATACCGCCAAATCCTACACCGACTTCCCCTTCATGATCTACCAGATTCAGACCAAGTTCCGGGACGAGCCCCGGGCAAGAGGCGGTCTGATCCGCGTCCGCGAGTTCACCATGAAGGACGCCTACTCCTTCCACACCTCTATGGAAGATCTGGAGGAATACTATCAGCGCTGCTTTGACGCATACGTCCGCATCTACAAGCGGGCGGGCGCGAAGAACGTGATCGCCGTCAAGTCCGACTCGGGCATGATGGGCGGATCGGTTTCCCACGAGTTCATGCTTTTGACCGAAATCGGCGAGGACACGCTTGCCGTCTGCTCCGACTGCGACTACAAGGCAAACGTGGAGGCCGCCGACTGCATCATAGACAACGGCACGCCCGCCGATCCCGAGCCGCTGGCCGAGATCGCCACGCCCGACGTCAAGACCATTGAGGCACTGACGAATCTGCTGTCGATCAAGGCGAAAAAGCTCTGCAAGGCGGTCGTTTATCAGAAAAACGAGACCGACGAGTATGTGATCGTCTTTATCCGGGGCGATCTGGAGGTCAACGAGACCAAGCTGCGCAACTATCTTTGCGAGAACATCCATCCCGCGACCGAGATCGACGGGGAGAGCGGCATCGTGGCGGGCTTCATCGGTCCTGTGGGACTTGCCGCCAAGGCGACTGTGGTTTACGACCGTTCGCTGGTCGGAACATCCAATCTGGTCTGCGGCGCGAACAAGGCTGACACCCATCTGAAGGGCTTCAACGTCTCGCGCGATCTGCCCGAAGGCACCGTCTTCGTGGACGTCGCCAAGGCGACCTCCGGCGGAATCTGCCCGGTCTGCGGACGGCACTCCATCAAGCTGGTCAAGGGCGTCGAGGTTGGCAACATCTTCCAGCTGGGCACCAAGTACACCAAATCCATGGATATGACCTATCTGGACAGCGAGGGTCAGCGGCAGTATCCCATCATGGGCTGCTACGGCATCGGCGTGGGACGGCTTTGCGCCACCATCGCACAGGAGAGTCACGACCAATACGGCCCCATCTGGCCGATGTCCATCGCGCCGTGGCAGGTGGAAATCTGTAATCTGCGGGTTGACAATCCCGACGTGAACGGCACCGCCGACAAGCTGTACGCCGATTTGCAGGCAGCAGGGGTCGAGGTCCTGTACGACAACCGCGACATCCGTCCGGGCTCCATGTTCGCCGACGCCGATCTGTTCGGCATCCCGATCCGGGCGGTGGTCAGCCCCAAGACCTGCGAGCGCGGAGTGATCGAGCTGTCCACCCGCGACAAGTCCTACAAGGCGGACATCGCCATCGAGAACGCCGCCGCCGAGATCAAGGCGATGGTCGCGAAGATGCTGGCGGAGTACGATATTTGATCGGATAACATCAAAAATTTCCGGGATTTGAGGAGCTATGCCTCAAATCCCGGTTTTTTATTTCTCTTGTTCGGAGTTTTTACATATTATTTATAAAATTCCAATTGTATAGTAACAAAAATATGGTAAAATTGTCACAAACCAGTCAAAAAGGAGAGGAACAGCGAAAGATGTGCATCCGCCCACCCGACAGCATTCAGCACAGATTGGGGGGTTGAGAACATTCGCAACGAAAAATCCGATAATTTATTACGATATGGAGGTATTTCATTTGGATAAACGTAAAGTGCTTGGTGTAGCTCGTTGGATCATCAGCTACGTTATTTGTATAGCTTGTTTTGTGTACTCATTTCCTTATGTACTATTCCTTACCTACCCTTATTGTATTATTTATTTTAGCTCACTTATTCTATCCATACTCGTTTTCTCCTTTTTGAGTGTCTTTAAGCCACTAATTAAGAACAAGAAAATTGTTCGAGGTATATTACAAGGATTGTTGGCTGTTCCTGTTGTAACTACTATCCTCCTTGAGATTTCATTTGCGATGGGATGGATTCATATCTGCTAAACGGAAGGACGATTTCATAATAGTACCATCCTTACCGAGGAAAAACTCATAGTATGCAATACTTTATCATAAATTCAGGGAGGTAACCATGAAAATCAAGAAAATACTCATCTTACTATGCACAACAACACTTATCATGACATCTTGCAATAGCATCGTGGAGGATCCCGTAGAAACAGGCGGAAGTTCGGTTGACTCAACAGAATTGAAGGACGATAACGTAATGGATTTCCTTTCGGTTTTTTCCGAAAAAGCCGAAAAAGCAATCACTTTGCAAGACATCGAGAAAATTCATGAGACGATGACATTGGGAGAAGTTGTTGATATACTCGGGCATCCCCAAAGAGACATCGGATCCGGAGCGATCATATTAGAGTGGGATATGCCGGACGGACAAAGTTTCTCTATTACAATAGATTCCTCCCATCAGCGTGATAATGTATACAACGCCGTTGTAACGAGTGTTGGCGGCATAAGAGCGCAGAAAGAATCTTAATGAAACCCATTCGGAGAGGATGTTACTATTCACAATATAAACGATTAAGGAGATCATACAATGAAAAAAACTTTTCTGACCAACCTTACACGCAGTCTGTTTTTGTTGCTTTTGATCGCTTCTGTTTTTCTGGTAAGTTCCTGTGAATCAAATCAAATCCCATATGATACCGGTATGTCAGTCTCATATGACGGCGTCACTTATCCTGTTTCCGAAGAAAATGCACGGTATATTGCCGATCTGATTAATAATGCAGAGCATAAAGATGGTATGTACAAATATCGTTATCCCTACGAGTTCTGCGCCGGTAATGTATGCTGGCAGTATGCAGCTGATGTGGGCGCTTTCTACAATCCCACGCAAGAATTTACTTTTCTTATAAACGAATCGGAAACGGCAAGGTTATCCGAAATCCTCGCAGAAACCTGTACGCAGTCAGCCTCCCAGCCCTGAAAAAATCCTCCAGCGTATGTCTGCCACGTCCTTGGGTGGTAGAAGATGCTGGCGGAATATCTGATATAATATGTACAATCCTCCCGTAGGTTTGCGGGAGGATTTTTGTATAATTTCTTCAAAAATGTGTCAACTACCTATTGACAGATAATCCAAAATATGGTAAAATGATATTGATTCAATCAAAAGGAGGCAAAAAAAGAGAAAAATATATTCACCCACCTGCAAAAATGATTCACGAAAGGAAGGAAACACAATGCGAAATCACCGATTCACAAAGCTTCTATCATGGCTCCTTACAGTAATCATGACCACAAGCTCTGCATCCATGGCAGTAAGCGCAACCACCACCGAATCAGCACCCGCTGAATCCGTATCTTCTTCATACGAAACAGATCGTTTGCCGGATGAAGTCAGCCCAAACCCTGACTATTCCGAGCAAATTCGGGAAATTGTCTCGCGCCGCGAAGAAAATGTAAAACATTTCAGGTTGCCCGACGGAAGTGTGGAAGCGATCGTGTACAGCAACGCTGTACACCGGAAGGACACGTCCGGAAACTGGCAGAATATCGACAATAATCTTACGCTGGACAAAGTCGGCAAAGCCCAATACTTTGCCACCAATGATTCGCGCGTAAAATTTGCCAAGAATTTTGCCGCAGACAGCCAGCTATGGGAGTTGGAAGAAAACGGATATTCAATCTCGCTTTCCTATTTGAACAATAATCTCCCCGGAAAACTTTCGGCAGCCAATCAGGCAATAGCGTCCGATTCTGTCGCTACGGTTTCGAACACCGGAAACAGGGCGGATAAAGTCGTCTGGGATTCGGTAGAGGAAGCCGCAAAAGTAGATAACACCAGTTCGATTCAATATTCGAATATTACGAACAATACCGACATTGAATACGTTCTGGACGGTAACGACATCAAGGAAAACATCATCGTCAAGAGCGCCGCCGACTATTATGTATACAGCTTTCAGTTCACGCTTTCGGGACTGTATGCTGTACTGAACGAGGACGGAACCGTCTATTTCTGCGACAATAATACAGATGAAGAAAAATACATCGTTCCCGCGCCCTATATGTATGACGCGGACGGGAATATTTCGAACGACGTATATTACACGCTGTCTTCAAAGGGAAATGGCGCATATACTCTTACTGTAACGGCAGAACCGAAGTGGATCAATGCAAGCGACCGGGTGTTTCCGGTGGTAATTGATCCGACTGTGACCGGCAGCTGTTTTAGAGATACCTACATCGACAGTCAAGCTCCATCAACAACTTACGGATCATCCACCGTATTATGGGTCTCTTCGAGCAAAATAACTTATATCCGTAACTCGATCCCTGCTTCTATACCCTCCGATGCCACGATAGGAAGCGCAAAGCTTTATACAGCCTTTTATTATTACGACAAAATCACCGACGGAAGCCTGACCGCAGGCGCATACCGGGTGACCCAAAACTGGTTGGAGTCGTTGCTGACGTGGGATCTTGCAAGTCAGTATACAAACAACGGTATCTCTACAACCCGCTTATCAACCGCAACCTATTCGGGCGCGGTAAACGCATACCAAAGTTCTCCGAAATGGGTATCCTTTGATATAACGTCAGCTGTAGCTGCTTGGCACTCCGGCTCAAGCAACTACGGAATCGCAATAAAATATCAGTCCGGCTCAAACGCTTCGGTTATTCTCATTTCAAAGGAAGGGGCGTCAAACTACCGACCTTACCTAAGCATTACATACACCGATCCGAGGGTCGAAGACGGCGTATACAAAATCAAGAATGTTTCCAACGGCTTATACCTTGATGTGGATAACGGCAAAACGACCGCGGGAACGATAGTTCAACATTGGACTGCCGCCGGTGAAGCAAATATACAAAACCAACTGTTCAAGATTACCTATATAAGAACCCTCGGTTCAAGCAATTATTACACCATTCGTCCTATGTCGAATTCGGGTATGGGGTTGGTTTATAACGGCACAAATTTGATCCTTGAAAAAATTTCAGAAGTTGACGATAGCTACAATATTCTCCATCGAAATCAGTTTGCACTCCAAAACATGGGGGACGGATATAATATTTATGGCTACGATGTCTCCAAACCAAACAGCGATAGAGTCTATCTGAAAAGCCCGTCCGGTGCAACTGTCGGCACATCATTTACCACCACGCCCCAAGATACAGACAATAGCAACAGGTGGGTACTGGAAAAGTATACCGGGGCAGAAATCCGCACAATAAAGGTGACAAACTCTGCTTCTACAATGATTACCGGAGAAACCTTTGATTTTGATGCCTGTGTGCAAAACAGTAGACCCAAGGTCAACGGACCAATTGTTTACAGCGTAGTAAACAACGATGAAAAGGAAACAGCCACCGATAAAGCAGAAATCAACAGTTCAACGGGCGTATTGACAGCGAAAAAAGCCGGAAAGATTCGAGTGGTTATCAGATATTCCGGAGAGCCTGATATTTGGTGGTATTGGAATGTCACCATAGAAGATTCAATGGAAGGGACATACTTCATCCAGAACAGACACTATGAGATGTATGCGCAGGTGGATGATGGCAATGCACCCAGTTATAAAAAAGACGGCGGCATAATGGAAATCTTCCCCTTTGATGGCGGGGATTATCAGAGATGGAAATTTACCCATGTGGGAGAAGGATATTATAAAATCACATCCGCTATCAGTGGGTATGCCATTACGGTACCCTCCGGAGAAGAAGACAATGATAACGTGGATCTGATTCTGACACCCTATACTGGAAGCAACAATCAGAAGTGGAGAATTACGCTCACTTCTCACGGTTCGTACAAAATCAAAGCCAAATCATCTACCGCTAGAGATCTTGTTATGGACATGGAGACGGCAGTCTATAAAGAAGGTCTGAATATTCGCCAAAGGAAATATGCGAACAACACCAGCTATAAGGATGAGTGGAGATTGATCACAAATTGTGATTCTACATTTGTAGCTATTCCCGAAGGTGATAGCCATCCGCATGAGGAATCATTCAGCAGTGTAAAAGATTCTCTTAACACTATGGGATATCAAACCAATCAAATATATACGGATGTAACCGCATCGACTTGTGTTGCATGTATAGCAACCAGCAAAATATTTTACAGTCGCTCTCACGGCAGTAAAACATCAATTATACTAAATAATGACTCTATGACTGTATCATCATTAAAGGGGCTTACATCAGATGCTTTGTGCAATTGTGAACTTGTAGTTTATGGAGCTTGCCTAACGGCAGAAGGTGGGTCGGGAGCAAACAATTTAGTAAATCAAACACACGCTAAAGGCGTGTCAACAGTTATCGGATTTAAAATTTCAGTATATTGCGATGAAGTAAATATTTGGGCGAAAGCATTTTTCGATGCGTTAGCTTCTGGTGAAACAATTGAATCTGCCGGCAATAAAGCAGATCAACAAGTGGAAGAAGATTGGGATTTTAAAATAACTACTAACTCGTGGTATGTAGCCGGTTCCAAAACAGCAACTTTTAATTGACTACTGATTTGCAGAATATAGTGGAGGTATTTGTTTTATGAAAAAAGTGTTGTCGTGCTGTATTTTTATTCTTATTTTCATTTTTAGTTCATGTAGTCCAAAATCATCTGCAGAATATTTTGCTACACGCATTTCCGGTGCAGATGATGATGTTTTTTATGAAAAATCAAATGATTCCTCAAGCCTTGAAATAGAAAAGTATGTTGATAATAGCATATCAAATCAAAAGACGGTAATATTAAAAGAAAAATCCGTGGATATGAGTTATGATATATCAATGAAACGTAACGGTGAAGTCCTGCATATATACAAAAGCAATGATGAGAATGTAAAATGTTATTACAGGGCTAATCAAGTTGACCTTTCCCAGATAGTCTTTTATAACCAAGAGATAGAGTATTATAAAACCGAGCCGGAATTTAGAACGTGGATTAATGAAATACTTGCTGAATATGGTATACACAATTTAGAAGATTATACTTTTTCATGTACATCTCGAATCCTTGTGTATGGAGATGACAGTTTGTCTTCTAAGGTGCAGGATGGATTTCATATTCCCGAAAATGAAAACGAAAAGCTGAGTTCGTATACATTTGAGTTTGTAAAATTTATTGATGGTTACCCTACAACAGATAAAATCTCTGTTTATCTGAATATGTCGGGAACTATAATTATAAAATTTGATGATAACAAATTCGCATCAGTATCAGAAATTGATATTAACCAACCGAGTGTCGAAAACGCATTAAAAAACTATCTTTTCGAATCAATCAATAAAGACAAATATGAGTTCAAATCCTACAATATTAATAATGAGTATGTCACATTTATTGGAGAGAATATGTGTTATATCTATTCAATTGAATTGACTTTAATCGCAAAAAATGGAACTGATGAAATAACAACATTGGTTGACATTGCTGTATATCTGAATATAACGAACTCTCATGTGTAAGAAAATCATCATAAAATACGATGAATTCAATGGTTGATAATAGCGAAGAAAAATGAATTGTCGCGGATTTCATACAAGCAGTCAACATTGATTGTTTGTATAAAGAAGTGGTGGTGTGAAATTAGATTTCATCTGGTAGCAATTCTTACTATACGGATTTCTATGATGGTACGATTCATTCGTATGTTATTACGAATGAGCAAAACATCTACTAAAACGAAATCGAAATCACTATAAAAAACTCTCCCGCAAATGCAGTCATCTGCATTTGCGGGAGCTCTCTATCCTCTGTTACTCGTCATCCTCTGCCTTGTAAGCGTCGATGACCTTCTGCGCTACCATCATGGGTGCTTCCTCGTAGCGGACAAACTCCAGCGTATGTCTGCCGCGCCCTTGGGTGGTGGAGCGAAGCATGGTGGAGAAGTCGGCGGTCTCGGAGATCGGTACCTCCGCCTCGATCACCGTGATGGCGTGATCCTCCTCGTCGGGGTTCATGCCGATCACCCGTCCCCGGCGTTTGGTTATATCGCCCATAATATCGCCCGTGTAGGCGGTGGGAACGTAGGCTTTCAGCAGTCCGATCGGCTCCAGCAGGACGGGGGACGCCTGCGGGATTCCCGTCTTATAGGCGATATTCGCCGCCAGCTTGAACGCCATCTCGGAGGAGTCTACCGGGTGATAGGAGCCGTCCAGCAGGGTCGCTTTCAGTCCGACCATGGGGAATCCTGCCAGCACGCCCTTGACGGCCGACTCGCGAAGTCCCTTCTCCACGGCGGGGAAATAGTTCTTGGGAACCGCGCCGCCGACGACCTTCTCTTCAAATACCAGCTCCTCGCTGTCGCAGTGCTCGAACTCGATCCAGACGTCGCCGAACTGTCCGCGGCCGCCCGACTGCTTCTTATGGCGTCCCTGCACCTTGACCTTCTTGCGGATGGTCTCGCGGTAGGCAACCTTCGGCACCTGCAAGGTCACGTCTACGCCGAATTTCACCTTCAATTTATTGACAATCACGTCCAGATGCTGCTCACCAAGTCCCGACAGGACGGTCTCGCGGGTCTCCCGGTTGACCTCATAGGAAATGGTGGGATCCTCCTCGATCAGCCTCGACAGACCGGAGAAGATCTTCTCCTCGTCGCCCTTATTGACGGGATAGACCGCCATAGACAGACTGGGCGTCTCGAAGTTGACGCCGGGCAGGGTCACGGGACGGGCGGGGGCGGAAAGGGTATCGCCGGTAATGACCGATCCCAGCTTTGCAACCGCACCGATGTCGCCCGCCACGATAGCGGGAGCGTTCTCCTGCTTCTTACCGCAGATATAGACCAGCTTGCCGAACTTTTCGGTTGTACCGGTTCGGATATTCAAAAGGGTGGTATCGGGAGTGACCTTTCCGCAGATCACCTTGAAGTAGGACAGCTTGCCCACAAAGGGATCGACCACCGTCTTGAAGACGGTAACGACGGGCTGGGCTTCCTCGTTGACCTTCAACGCTACGGGATTGCCCGCTACATCGACGCCGGTCTCGCCGGCGACGGTCTCCGCCCAGGGAGCCAGCCAGATCAGGCCGTTGAGCAGCTGATCCACGCCATCGCCGGTTGCGGTGACGCCGCAGAATACAGGCGCAATCTCGCCCCGGCGGACGCCGTTGGCGATGCCCATGATCAGCTCATCGGGGGTGAATTCCTCGCCGGAGAAATACTTCTCCATCAATGCCTCGTCGGTCTCGGCGACGGCTTCGGAGATGGCGGTACGCAGTCCCTCCAGGCGGTGTCCCATGTCGGGCATGGGAACGATGGTCGGCTTGCCGTCCTTATAGGCATAGGCGCGGTATTCCAGCAGATTGATATAGCACTCGACCTTATGATCGACCACATAGGGAACGACCAGCGGGCAGACGATGGGTCCGAAGGTTGCCTTCAAATCCTCGAAGACTTTATAGAAATCAGCGTGCGCACTGTCCAGCTTATTAATGAAGAAAAGCTTGGCGATGCCCTTTTTGGACGCCGCGGCGAATCCCTTTTCCACGCCCACCGTGACGCCCGATTTACCGGACACCACGATAACCGCCGAGCCTGCGGCACGGATGGCCTCGCTGACGCCGCCGGAGAAGTCGAACAGACCGGGGGAGTCCAGAAGGTTGATTTTTACGTCCTTCCATTCGCAGGGGATCAGCGACGTGGAGATCGAACACTTTCTGCGGATCTCCTCGGCATCGAAGTCGGAAACGGTGGTACCGTCGGCAACCTTGCCGAAGCGGTCGGATTTTCCGGTCAGATAGTAGGCAGCCTCGGCCAGCGAGGTTTTGCCCGATCCCGCGTGGCCTACGAGAGCCACGTTACGAATATTTTTTGCACTGTATTGTTTCAATGGTAACGCCCCTTTCAATTTTCCAGTTCATACATCGTTTTGTACAAAAACGAAATAGTATATGCTGAATACTTTATTCATTATACACGATTTCGAGACGAATTTCAAGAATTTTCCGACGAAAATAGTAAAATCCCTATATTCCACAACAAATATGTGCGCAAATTAGGCATATTGCACAAATATAATTGCGAAATATAGGGATTTTAGAGCGAAAAATGCAAACAGACACATTTCAAACGCCGTATTTAATCGAAATCCGCTCCAGCTTCTCGCCGATGGGGCGGGAGAAGAACCACAGAAAGAGCAGATTCGACAGCGAATAGAGTACCGTATGGGGGATCGCCGTCACCAGTGCCGCCGTGTAGAGGGAGGGCGTGAATCCGCCGGTGGAGTAGAGCACCGTCCAGACGTCCATCACTCCCGAAAAGGCGATTCCCGCAAACAGTCCGTAGATACAGAGCGGGATCCGATGCTTCAGGGGCTTCCGGAGCAGTCCGGCGAGCAGACCGATCAGTCCCCACCCCAGCATCTGAAAGGGGGTCCACGGTCCCTGTCCGAAGTAGAGGTTGGAGATCAGCGCAGACAGCGATCCCGTGAGGAAGCCCGCTTCCCCGCCGAAGTAGACCGCAGTCAGCACGGTCAGCGCGGTTACCGGCTTGAAAAGGGGGATGAACCGCCCCGCCACCGACAGCGCCACCATCACCGCCACGATCACCGCCCGGCGGGAGCCGGTTTTCTTTTGCTCAAATCCTGCCAGAAAGAGCAGCAGCGACAGGATCGCCACCAGAAAGGAGAGGGGCAGATAATGCTTCTCCCGAAAGAGCAGCGCACCGACGAACACCGTTCCGGGGATCCCGATCAGCGGCAGGACGATCCGCAATACCCGCCGAACTCCGGCGTTTCGGATCACGATCATCCGCGTTCCCTCCTCTCGTCGGCAAGGCAGAGTGCCGCCGCTTCTTCAACGGTCACAACGTCGGGATACAGCCCCCGGGTCATGCGGCTCACGGCGGTGGTGTAGAAGCTGCCGCCGGAGAAGAATTCCCGGGGCGAGCCCTCGCAGACGATCTCGCCGCCGAAGAAGAGGGCGCAGCGGTCGGCACATCCGGCGGCGAACTCGGGATCGTGGGTCACGGCGATCAGCGTCATTCCCCGCGCTTTCAGCGTGCAGAGCAAGGCAGTCAGATCGGCTCGGGCAGCGGCATCCAGACCCTTCTCGGGCTCGTCCAGCAGGAGCAGCCGGGGCTTCGACGACAGGGCGATTGCCAGCGCGAGCATCTGCTGTTGACCGCCGGACAGGTCGTAGGGATGCAGATCCGACAGTCGGTCGAAATTGTAGGGGAAATCAGGCAGAACGTCGGGAATCGCCGCCAGCTCCTCCCGAACGGTGGAGGCAAGGAAGGTGGTCTGCACATCCTGCGGAAGCATGGACAGCGTGCCGTTGTACAGGCTCTGCCCAGCGCCGCGGTAGTCTTTGGCCTTTTTCCCGAACCAGCAAATCTTCCCCGCATAGGGGCGGATCAGTCCGGCGATAGCCGACAGCAGGGTGGATTTGCCCGTGCCGTTGCCGCCGAGGATGCAGAGGATTTCTCCCGACTCCACCCGCAGGTTCACACCCCGCAGTACGTCGGGCAGATCCCGACCGTAGCGGAAACGCAGATCGCGCAGTTCCAGCGCAAGTTCCCGGGCGGAACCCGATGGTTTTTCGGTTTTCTCGGGCAAACGGGCAATTCCGGCGAAATTCGATTCCAGCATCCGCCGTCCGGCGGCGACGGTCAGCGGGCAGAATCGATCCGCATCCAAACGGGGACGGATCGCCGAATAGAGTCGCACCGCCGCCGGCATCCCGGCGAGGAAGGCGGAATCGTCCGCCAGTTCTTCGATCACCTGACGGGGCGCACCGAAGGCGCGGATCCTGCCGCCGCCCAGCACCAGCATCCGGTCGCAACGGTCAACGATTCCCTCCAGCCGATGCTCGGACAGGATCACCGTCACCGACAGCTCCCGGTTGATCTTCTCCAGCATCCCTATAAAGGTTGACGCGGCGATGGGATCCAGTCTGGCGGTTGGCTCGTCCAGCAGAAGAACGTCGGGTTCCATGATGGTCACCGACGCCAGCGCAAGAAGCTGTTTTTGCCCGCCCGACAGCTGGTCGACCGAGCGCTCGAAAAGATCCTCGATCCCGAAGAAGGAGGCGGTCTCCGCCACCCGCCGACGAATCAGGTCCGAGGGCAGTCCCAGATTCTCCAGCCCGAAGGCCAGCTCGTGCCAGACCTTATCGGTGACGATCTGCATCTCGGGCGACTGCATGACGAATCCCACTCTTGCGGCCGATTCTCTCGGGGCAAGAGCGGTCTGCTCGGAGCCGCAGATGCGGATGGTTCCCGATTTACGCCCCCGGGGCGCGATTTCCCGTTTGAGCAGGCGAAGCAGGGTGGTCTTGCCGCAGCCCGTGGGGCCGCACAGGACGATGAATTCCCCGCGCTTTGCCAAGAAGGTCACGTCCGACAGGGTATCCCCCGTGGCGGTCGGATAGGCGAAGCTTAAATTTTCGACTGCAAGTATTTCCATTTGACTTCCTCCGAAAGCTCCAGCAGAGCGGGCAAAAAGGCGAGTATTCCGTAGCAGATACAGGCAGGGAGCGTGAAACTGCCGTATTCACGGGTCAGGGCGGGATAGAAGGACGCTCCGAGCTGTCCGTAAAGCGCGGACAGGGCGACCACACCGATGGCTGCGAGGGTTCCGACGATCAGCAGGGCGTCGGCAGGGCGGAAGCGGAATCTGGCGAAGGCAGTCCGCCTGCCCGAGCCGTAGCCACGCGCCTCCATACTGTCGGCGGTGATGATGCCGTTCTCCAGCCCCCAGGTGAGCAGGATTGAGAACACCCTGCCCCGGCTTTTGATGTTTTTGAGGGCGTTATCCTCCCGATAGAGACCCATTGCCCGCTGGGATCCCGCAATCTGGCGTCCCTTTTTCGCGAAAAGGGGGATGAATCGCAGGGACATGGAGAGGATCAGCGCGAATTTCGGGGAGATTTTGCCGAAAAGGCAGAGGATTTTGTCCTCAGTCATGATTTTGGTGAAGGATCCGAACCAATAGAGTGCCGAGACGATCAGGGCGGCGTTATAGAGCCCGCAGAGGGTTGCCTCCAGCGTGATCGGCTGATCGTTCATCACGAAAAGGACGGTTACGCCCCTATGATTGAACAGCGGGGTGATCGCCGCCGTCACGAGGAAGATCACGGCGCACCAGAGATGGAGCCGACCGTCCCCCGGACGCTGCCGGAGGGCGTACAGCAGGATCCCGCCCGCAAGGGAGAGGGCGCAGAGGATCGGATCCTGCGGGAACACGGGGATCAGGGCAACGGCAAGCAGGCAGATCGCCGCCGACAGCGGATGTCGGTGGTTGATGGATTCCATGTGCGTCCTCCTTTCGGGAATTGGTCTGTTATTCGATGCCCACGGTGAGGGTATACCGCCACTCGATCCGATCGCCGTCGGACAGGGTGTAGGTCTCGCAGCTCACCGATGGGGATTCTCCGTTGACTAAATACGTCCAGCCGGACAGATCGCCGTAGTCGAACTCGTACAGATCGGCAATCCCGACGATGTACGCCATCCCGGGTGCGCCGCTTCGCTCAATTCTGATCCCGCTACTCTTCGCCGCGCGGATCAGAACGTCGTAGACCGTCTCGCCTTCGGAGAGGGTGTACCGCGTCTCGGGCAGGATCACCCCGTCCGCCGGAATGTACTCCGAATCGGCGACCCCGATCAGCACGTCACAGCGGATGGACAGCAGAACCGACGGTTCATTTTCGGCGGCAGCGGTCTCCTCGGGTTTGTAATAATCCTTCGTGCTCTGGATGTTGACCAAGCAGAGAACCGCGATCAGCCCTGCGGCAATCAGAGCAACCAGAATGAAGTTTCCGGGGCTTCTGCGGCGGGTCAGCCAGAGGATCACGCAGGCGGATGCCGCAAGGATCAGCACGACCGTCACGCCTACGACC
>CAYOON010000006.1:0-16646 GCA_964405595.1 uncultured Lachnospiraceae bacterium
CAATAGGTAGAGAATAATAACAAGAAAACCCAGTCAAGAATCAAGCATTTACGCCGATTCTGACCGGGTTCCCTCTTTTGTCGATTCCATTTTTAAGGACGCTTTTTTACAGTCCCTGTCTGCTTTTTGTCAGATCGTCAAGGTATATTCACAGTCTTTTACTTCACCCAGCCGGGAGCGCCCAGCGATACGTTGTCGCAGGTAATGCCGTCGCCGGCGTCGTCAAACCGGATGGTCAGAACGGACGCGCCCTCGGGAACTTCGATGTCCACATAGCAGAACTCGCCCATGCGGAATATCTCGGATCTGTAGGCTTCAACCCCGTCGAAGGAGAGGATCAGCCTTGCCGACGCTTTGGAGCGGTCGGTGGTATTTGCCCACACGCAGTCGTCGATACCGACCACGGCGACGAAGCGCTTGACCCCTGCGGGAACCGCATATTGATAGGTAGAAACGGCGTTGGAGGAGATGCCGCGGTCGAATTTCGTACCGTTGTCCTGATCCGAACCGCCCAGAGAAATCTTCCGGCCGGACATCGAGTTATCCGATGCCATGGATTGATCGTAGTGCGCGCTTCCCCATCCGATCGAGGGATTCCCTATCGGCGACGCGTCGGTCAGGGGAATATCCGATCTGGGGATCGTGATCGGCGTTCTTACCGTCAGCACGATGCTGCCGGTAAGGCTTCTTTCGCCACAGACCGCCAGATAGTTCAGGGTGCAGTCTTTTGTTACTTCAATGGGAGCACTGACCTTTGCGGAGCTTGCGCTCGGCGTGCTGCCGTCCAGCGTGTAGTAGATGGTAACGGCGTCGTCCCGATCGAAAGTGACGGTAGTCTTGTTGTCGTCGTATTTTACGTCATAGGTTAAGGTAAACAGAGGGTTTATCTCGTTGAATCGGTAGGAAAGTGCCGTTCCCTTCCCTTCGCCGTCGGTGATAGCCACACGGAGCTTGCAGGACGCGGTAACATTGATGCTTCCGCTGCAAACCGCAGCAGTGGAGGAGGTCATGGGATCGCTGCCGTCGGTGGTGTATTTGACGGTTGCGCCCTCCGGCGCGGTCACAGCAACCGTTCCGATCTCTCCGCCGTAACGGCTCAGGGAGAGCTTGGAAAGGCGGATGGCAAAACCGCGGCCTGCGGCGAGATTTCCGATGTCGATCTTTCCGTCAGCGGAGACGCTTACCGTCTTACACTCCATGCCGCTGCCGGTATCATACCAGATTTCAGCCGTATAACTGCCGCTTCCTTCGGGCAGAAACTCCGTAAGATCAACCGATGCTTTGTTCTTGGTCGCGGAAGCGATTCCGCCTACAAACCAGATGCCGTCCTTTTCCTTGGCGTAAACCGAGTAAGAACCGATCTTGCTGTCGGACAGCACCACCGTCTGATCCCATGTGGTAGGAATCGACTTGATGAACTCCAGCGCGGGACTTGCCAGAATATCCACCGGATTGGAGGCTACCACCATCAGCGGCGAATCGATGCAGATCAGCGAGGCAATCTCCATGGCATTATAGGTTCCCGGCGTCCAGTCGGCGTGACCGCACAGATAGCGGGTGTAGAGCTGGGCGTTCAGCCAGGATGCGTAGGTCGTATAGTTGGTGGTGTTGCTGTTGCCGATGTTTTCCAGTCCACGGACGCCTTCTCTGGAAAGCTCGTTGGGATAGGTTGCGTTCAGCCCCGTATTTTTATTGCAGCCGTGGAAATCGATGATAAACTGCCGTTTAGCAGCCTCTTCCAATATGTACTTCTGCAATACCGTGGTATTGACGTTGGCGTCGCTCCACCAGAAGTCCACCTTCGCGCCGACCATACCCGTGTCTTCCAGCAGCTTCATATAGGCGTCAACGGACGCTTTATCGGGCGTCTTGTTATAGCCGGAGGTACCCGCGGTGATGGCGCCCCAAAGGAGCTGCTTTACATTCAGTTCTTTGCCCAAAGCGCCGAGACTTGCCAGTTCGTTTTTGTAATCAGTCCACGCAGGCCAGCCGTCGTCGATGATGTTGTACTCATAGCCCAGCAGGGCGGCCGCAAGGGTATACTCCCGCATCAGCGCGGGGGTCGGCGCACCGTGGGTAGTACACCAGGACCATGCCGAACGTCCCGGTTCAATCCAGTCGGTATTCCCGTAGAGCTCGCCCGGCTGCTCGTTGACCGTGTAGATATTGTAGTTGTTTACCAGATCGTTCAGGCTGTCGGCGATATTGATCAGACGCCAGCCGGTAGTCATACTGTCGGTCGCCGCCACTGTGGGGGTGGTGTAGAAACAGGTGGAATAGGTGGCGTCGCCCTCTGCCTTGAGATTCACGCCCGGGTAGCTGTCGGTGAGCGCTCCCTCCATCAGGGCAATATAGCCGGTTCCCCGGTTTACTACTGCCGTAAGGGGTGCGGTAATCACGGCATCCGACTTTTCACTGGGCTTGTGCGACTCAATTACCGCCTCATAATCCTGATTGTTTACGCCGTACCAACATTCGGTGACGTCATCCCGCAGCGCGTAGGTGGTCAGCTCTTTCAGATTTCGATTGGAGCCGGAGCCGGGGACAACATACCGGAATGCGACTCCGTTATCGTAGGCGCGGATCTCCAGCTTGTATTCCGATGCCGCACAGTCATTCGTATCAAAGGAAAGAACCGCCTCTATGCAGGATCCTTCTACGATACTCTGATTCCCGTAAAGGGGAAGCGTTGCTTTGACCTCGTTTACCTGGGTGCCATGGACGGTCACGTCTTTGAAGAGCTTCTTGTTCGCCATGGACACGCCCATCGCAGAAGGGCGCACCCATTCGGTATCCGCGCCGTCCCGCGTTCGGGTGACGCTGTAAGAAAGCTGTCCCTCGGTGTTCACCTTGATGGCGACCGTGCGATCCGGAGAATAAAGCGTATAGTCATTTCCCGATTGTACGAGATACTCGTCCGTCTCCACGGGCGTTGTCACCACTCCGGGCGTAGCTGTTGTACTGCTTTCCGTACTTTTTTGCGTTGATCCGGTGGTGTTTTCAGGCTTTTCAGTACCCTTTGAACAGCTCACGAACATACAAAGCGCAAGGAACGCCGACAAAAAACTGCAGAATTTGCTTTTCATAGTCATTTCACCTTTCATTATATTGAATTCGTTCTTTTATTTTACCATATCACGATAGTTTTGTCAATTACACGATTGCTTTTTTTCAAAAAGTTGTGAAGAAGTACAAAATTCTGTCAATACGCCCGAACGCGAAATAATCCTGTACATCAAGGAACACTTTCTGGAACATATCAGCATGGAAACCGTGACCGGGATCGCGATTTTTAAAGCAACCGGCGGTGATGACGGGCGGATCACAGCGAGCGCAAACAGGATGCTTTTCTTCACTTTATCTATATTTTTACCCCATTTTCTTTCGGAAATGGGGCTTTTTGCTCTTTTTTTGTAAAAGGCAGAGAACTTTTTTGGATTTAATTGTAGAAAAATTCATAAAATAGCGATAAAATCAATATCAGGAAGAATATTTTCATTGCCAAACCGCACCCTATCGGAGGACGTTATGAAGAGTATAGATTTGGGCAATAACAAACTGATTAAAACGGATATGTATATGGAGAATGCAGATGACGTAGTGATGATGAAAGCCGAGGTTTTCGGTCGTCGTCAGCGGCATGAGCATGAATTCATTGAACTGGTATACGTTATTTCAGGGCGCGGCAAGCATATTATCCAGGATGAAACCATCGAAACGAAACAGGGAGATATTTTTATTCTGAACGCGCATGTACCGCATGAGTTTTATTCCGATCAATCATCCTCGTTTATCGTATATAACTGTATGTTTCAACCGACCGCCCTGAATCAGTCGCTGAATGATCCGGATAATTTTTTGAACCTTGCATACCGGTATCTTTTTCATTCTTTTCATTCCGAACAGGATTCGAAAAATTATATTACACTTGTGGGCAGTCAGAACGGAGAATGCAAAGCGATTCTTGATACGATGTTCGCTGAATACAGCAGACGCGAGGAAGGCTATAAAGAGGTACTGAAAGCCAATCTGACCGTCCTGCTCATTGCCGTTTTCCGTTTGTATAAAAAAAGCGCGGAACAGAAAAATATACCCTATTATCAAAAGCTTGTCGTTGAACGCAGCTATCAGTATATCAAAGAGCATTATCGGGAGAAGATCCGCTGCGAAAATATCGCGGAATATTCCTATTTAAGCCTTAGCTATTTCAACCGTATTTTTAAAGGGATAACCGGGATCACGGCTATGAACGCATTGCAGAATTATCGGATAGAGGCTGCCTGCGAGATGCTGATTCATTCCGATCTGCAGATAAGCGATATTGCGTATGCGGTCGGGTACACGGATATAAAGTTTTTTTACGCGCTGTTCCGAAAGGCGAAGGGAACGACACCAGGCGACTACCGGAAACAAAAGATTAAATTGTAGAAACAGCGTATCGTACCCAACCGATTCGTTTTTATAGTCAGATACCCCCTAAATAAAAGCGAATAAACCCTATGAAAATTTTTCATACCTTGCTATAATAAAGTTACAGTTTTTTCAGGAGGATGGAAGATGAAAACGAAATACGGAATCGGCATTCTGATCGGAATTGCGGTCTTGGCAATTATCGGGGCATCAGTTTTTCTGGTACAGTTTTTTTCCGGTAAAGGCGATCCGATGGATCCGATGGATCCATTGCATACGGGGACGCAATCGGGGCAGAGCAATACAGAAGCAACCCGCCCGAGCGATCCGGGTACGAGTCCGGGAACAGATTCGGATAACAATGCTATGAAAATCGTACAGATGTTGACAAACGGCGTCAATAACCCTGTTGCCGTGGACAGAGACCTGATCAGCTTCTCTTGGGAGCTTACTTCCGGAAGAAGGGGCGCTATGCAGTCGGCGTATTCGATTACCGTTAAGGAGAAGTCCACCGGAACGCAGGTGTGGGACAGCGGTAAGATTGTGTCGGATAAAAGCGCCGGAATTCTTTACGCCGGGCCGGAGCTGTCCGCTGCCGCGAAATACCTTGTCGAACTGCATGTCTGGGATGAAAACGGGGAAGAATGCGAAGCCTATACCGGGGCGTTCGGTACGGGTCTTGAAAAAAGCGATTGGACCGCGGACTTTATCTGGGACAACGAGCAGAATATCAACGACTACGTTTATTTCCGAAAATCCTTCACGCTTTCAAAAGACGTGGCGCAAGCAACCGTTTTTACCTCCGCGCATAACGATTACCAGCTCTGGCTTAACGGAGAGTTTGTCGGTGTAGGTCCCGCCCGCAGCGATCCCTATTCCTACGGGCAGTACTGCGCCTATGATATAACCTCCATGCTGCAAAAAGGGGATAACAGCTTTGCCGCTCTTGCCCATTGGCACGGCGCGTGGTCTGATTCCGGCGTGAACGCGAAACCCGCCTATATTCTGGAGGCGCGGATTACCTATACGGACGGTACCACCGACAGTATCAAGACGGATACTACATGGAAAATGTCCGAAACGCCCTATGTAGAGGAGAACTTTGTCGGATTTGGTCACTACGGCGGTGTAAACAACCGGGCTTCCATTCGCTACGACGCGGGACGGGAGCAAAACGGCTGGAACACGACCGTCTACGACGATTCCGCATGGGGAAGTGCGGTCAAGGTTACCAGAAGAGACTATAACCTCTATGCCCAGCTTGTTTCCGAAGAAAAGGAAAATGAACGCGTTTCTCCCGTATCTGTTACGAAAAAGGGCAACAGTTACATTGTTGATTTCGGGAAATGCCTTACAGGATGGCCATCGATCGCGCTTCACGGTAACGCGGCAGGCAGCGAAGTCAAGGTACAGTATTGGGAGGTTGAAAAAGGATGGGGCGACGCAGGTTACGATACCTACATCGCGAAAGGCGGCGAAGAGATTTTTTACGCGCCGTTCGTGCGTCACACCAGCTTCCGGATTCTTGAGATCACGGGATACAGCGGAACGCTGACTGCCGAAGATGTGGTTGGAATTGTCGCCTATTCCGAAGCACAGGTGCTTGGAAAGTTCACCTCTTCCGACGAGAGACTGAATCTGATCTATGAGATGTGCGAGCGTTCGGGGAGACAGAACATCCAGCAGGGTATCGTAAGCGTGGATGCGAACCGGGAGCAGAGTCCGTGGACAGCCGATTCCTGGAACGTCGGTATCGGTATACTGTATAACCAAAAGAATACTATGCTCATCGACAAGATCATCAAGGATTACGCCGCCGAACAGCAACGCGACGGAAACTTCCTGACCTGCAGTCCCGCAAGGGATTATACTTCCACCATGGCGGAGTGGTCTCTCTACTGGCCGATGCTTCTCTGGGAGCAGTATTCTTTCAGCGGTGACACCGCGCTGCTGGAAAAGTACTATCCGAATTTCACGAAGTTCTGGGCATATATCGAAACATACAAGAGCAACGCCACCGGGCTGTATAATCCTCCCGGCTGGAGAGCTTCCGACTATGCGGGAGGAAGCCTTGAAAACGGCGGAGAAAACATCGCCACAAACTGCCAGATCTATATGGTGCTCGGTATTGCCGAAAAAATCGCGAAGCTGGTTGCCCCGGATGACGCGGCAAAATACAGAAGCGCTGCCGAGGAGCTCTGTATTGCCATCAATACGAATCTTCTTGCGGGCGGCGAAAAGTATTATACGAGCACGACCAGCCGACAGACGCATCCCTTGGGCACCGCATGGGCACTCCGAGCGGGTGTGGTACCGGATCTCTTTTACGACCGTGTCGTGGAGTGGTTCGCTTCGCAGAAGGTTTATGACGTGGGCGGCTATGGCGGAGACGCGCTGTACAACGGACTCTATACTGCCGGGCTTGGGCATATCGCGGTTTCCGATTTCGCCCGTTACGATAATATGCTTTCTGCCAATAGGACGAACTGGGAATCCTTCGGCGAGTTGAGCATTGATAATATGGGCAACCATGCGTGGACGGCATATCCCGCCTATCTGCTACCAAAGTATGTGGGCGGAATCTCACCTTCCGAAGGCGGCTTTGCCGCTGTGGAGATCAAACCGGTCATCGGCGGGCTTACCTATGCCTCTGCTGCCGTTCCTACTGTAAAGGGACAGATCGAAGTCAGCTGGACGAAGGTGAGCGACAGCAAGTTTACTCTGACCGTAAAGGTTCCCGCCAATGTAAAGGCGTATATCTGTCTTCCATACAACGATATGGCGAATGTCACGGTTTCCGAGAGCGGCGTAATCGTTTATGAAAACGGCAGCTACCGCCCCGGTCAGAATGGCATTTTGAGCGGCGAAGCGCAGAAGGATTCGATCCTGTTCACAACGCGCAGCGGAGAATACTCCTTTGAGATCACGGGAACCCCCAAAAACTCCCCTGTAATCGGAGAAGAGAAGCCGGTAAGCGGCGTTATTCTGGATGACGGCGACGCAAAATTCAGCGGAAACTGGGTTTATGAGACCGCTTCGAACATCAATGATCGCTACGGTGACGGATTCCGTTACGCATCGGGTTCGGCAACGGCAACGGCATCGGCGACCTATACCCATACCGTGCAAAGCGCGGGGAAATACAGCATCTACGCTATGTGGGGCGTGCATACGAACCGGGCGACAAACACGCCGTTTACCATTAAGATTGGCGAGAAAACCCAGACAATCCGCATGAATCAGGAAAAAGACGGCGGAAGGTGGAATCTTTTGGGCAGTTATGATGTGGCGGAAGGGGAGACGATAACCGTTATCATCACCAACGACGCGGACGAGTATGTAATTGCCGACGCCATTCGCATTGCGCCCTATGCAAAGTCGGATGACGGCCTGACGTCGGCGCAAAGGTTGCAGCTGAAAGTGTACGAAATGCTGACTGTATCCACAAAAGACTGCACCTCTGATTCTGCCGTCAAGGCTTTTGAAGAAGCGATCGCGCGGGCAAGCGCGCTTTGCGCAAATGCAAATGCGTCAGAGGGCGATTTGACCACAGCTATGGAGACGCTTTTGAAAGCGCATGAAGCTTTGCTGGATAACAGCGATGTGAATCTTGCGCTGGGGAAGAGTGTGACTGCCAGCGAGCAGGTAAGCGCTTCGGGAGTTTGGGGCTCCGAGTATCTGACAGACGGTTATATTGCTAAGGACAATAACGGCAAAGTCGGTTATACGTCCAAGGCATACAATACCAAACAGCTTTCGATCCCGATTACGCTTACGCTGGATCTTGGAAGCATAGAGAGCTTTAATCAGATCATTCTTTACCCCAGAGTCGGTTCAAAAGCCTGGAACGGAAAAACCGCCAACTTCCCGGCAGATTATACCGTTGAAGTCAGCAGTGACGGCGAAAGCTTCCGGACGATTCTGAACGTAACCGATCAGGAGGATCCGAATTTTGAAGCGGTTGTGCTGGATCTGTCGCTTACAGAAGCGCGTTATGTCCGCATTTCTGTAACGAAGCTCGGAGAATATGCCGGAGACGAGCAAGAACCGGGAAAACCCACCCCCTATCGTTTGCAGCTCTCCGAAATTGAAATCAGGAAAAGCAGATGATTATCGCGGTCATCTGAATCGCGCAAAAAAAGTGCAGCGGCGGCTTGGAGAATCAAGCCGCCGCTGTAGTCTGTGAGACCTCCGAAAAATTTGTGTAAAAGGGAATAACATCATCCAATTGAGAGAAAATCCCGCATCAGTTCATTTTCCATTTCTAATTGCTTGATACGCGCATCCTTCCGAGCAAGGATATATCTTAACTCTGCTGCCTTTGTTTCTTCCGTTAGTATGTAATCTTTGCTCGGTCGCCCCTTTTTTCAATGTCCGTTTTTTTACGGATCTGTGCAATTTTGTAAACATAATCCCTGTCCGAAAAAGTCTGTTTATAACTGCGAAGCCGTGTAGACTGCGATAACCGTTTGACGCTTTTTCTCTTGACCTTGTGGGCGCAAATCATGCTTCGCATGATTAGAAAAAGCTTTGCAAAAAGAGAAGCGCCGTAAGGAGTTTCGCCCGTTGCGACGGGCGACCAAAGGCTCTGCAATAAACATTGCCTGCAGCAATGTTTATTGGAATCCGCCACCTTTAGAAGAAAGGTAAAACGCGCAAGCGCGTTTACGAAAACTTTTAACCGCGCGCGCCCTTCGAAGCCCGGAGACCGCTATCAGACCGTCTCCTTGGTACCCTTCTCGGCGGAGCGGTAAGCCGCCGCCATCAGATCGGTCAGTGCAACCGCGTCGTCGATGGTGTAGAGGGTGTTCGGCGTGTTGTTCACCACGCTGTCCACAAAATAATCCACCGGATGAGGCGCCTGCCGGTTCTGATCGGGGATGATCCAGCCGCCCGAGGTGCGGGTGTGATACTTCAGATCACCGTCGGTCATGAGCAGCCAGCCGTCGGTACCGCTGATCTCGAACACCAGCGGGTTCCCCCACGATACGAACCCCGTCTCGGATACACCAATCGCGCCGCCCTCGAACTCGATCAGGCTGACGGCGTTATCCTCAACCCCGCGCCCGGTCATATCGGTGAAGGTCGAAACCACGTTCAGCGGCTTTCCGAGAATCCACGGAAGCAGATACATGGGATGCGCGCCCAGATCAATCATCGCTCCGCCTCCGCACATCTCCCTGTCGTAGAAATGGGGAGGAAGCCAGTTGTCAATCGAACCGGTATGCGCCTTGCGGAACTTGGCGTAGGTGATCTTGCCCAGCTTGCCGCTGTCCACAATCTCTTTGATGGTCAGGAAGGTACGCTCCGACTCGTGCGGGAAGCAGATCGTGAAGTGAATCCCCGCCTCTACGACCGCATCCCGGATAGCGCGGGCGTCCTCGGGAGAGACGGCGACCACCTTCTCGGTGAAGATGTGCTTGCCCGCCTTCGCCGCCTTGATCATCAGCTCGGTGTGCAGGTTGGTGGGGGAGGTGATCACCACCGCGTCGATGGAAGGATCGGACAGAAGCTCGTCATAGTCCTCGTAGAAGGCCGCACCGCCTCTTTCCGCCATCGCCTTGCCGCGGGCGGGATTCTCGTCCCATACCGCTGTGATTTTCGAGTTGGGATTGTTGTTGATTCTTGCGAAATACTCGCCTGCGTGAACGTGCCACGCGCTGATCAGTGCTACGTTTATCATAATGTTGCCTCCAAAAGCTGCTTTTTTCCTATTTTATACTGAATTTTTCCATTTGTCAAGGAGAGATTTGTCGGATTCGAAAAAAATGTCGAAAAATTTTGCAAAAGTCCTTTACAGAACGACGAAAAATGAATATAATGGAAGCAGCAAAAATCTCTTCAGGAAAGGAAGACTCTATCATGAAAAACGCAACCCCTATTTCAAGTGAAGCGCTGTCCGCGCTGGAGCAGTCCTACACCGCCTGCCCCGAAAAGCAGAAGATGACCCATGTCTTCTCGAAAACCAATCTGGGCGAGCTTGCTTTCAACCCCGTAAACGCGAAAAAGATGCAGTTCCGCTTCTCGACCGACATCAAGACCATGTCCGCCACCAACCAGAAGTCCTCGGGACGCTGCTGGCTGTTCGCCGCCACCAACGTACTCCGCGAGATCATCGCAAAGAAGAAAAATCTGGCAAATTTCGAGCTTTCCCAGTCCTATCTGGCATTCTGGGACAAATTCGAGCGGATCAACTACTTTCTGGAGTCCATCGTTGACACCGCTGCCCTTCCCGACGGCGACCGCACGGTAGACTACATCCTCCAGACCGGCGTCCACGACGGCGGACAGTGGGATATGTTCGTGAACATCGTCCGCAAGTACGGCATCGTCCCCAAGGACGCTATGCCCGAAACCTATCAGTCCTCCAACACCGGCAGACTGAACCAGTTCATCAATCTTTACTTAAAGCGTACCGCCTGCGATCTGCGCAGAATGATCGCCGCCGGTGCCGACGAGGCCTCTGTAGCCGCCAGAAAGCAGGAGGCTCTCGACAAGACCTTCTCCTTCCTCTGCGAGTGCTACACCCTGCCGCCCAAGACCTTCGATTTCGAGTATGTCGATAAGGACGGCGGCTACCATCTGGAGAAGGGCTACACCCCCGAATCTTTCCGGGACGAGATGATCGGCAACATGCTGGACGATTACGTCTCCATCATCAACGCGCCCACCAAGGATAAGCCCTTCAACAAGACTTACACCGTATCCTACCTGGGCAACATCGTCGGCGCGGGCGAGATCGTCTACCTGAATCTGGAAATGTCCGAGTTCAAGGCGATCGTGCAGAAGCAGCTGGAGGACGGCGAGATCGTCTGGTTCGGCTCCGACTGCGGCAAGGCAGGCGACGGCGAGAAGAAGTCTTGGGACGACGAATCCTACGACTACGCATCGCTGGTAGGCTTCGACTTCCGCATGACCAAGGAAGAGGAACTGGACTACCACGTTTCGCAGATGAATCACGCCATGGTGCTGACCGGCGTGAATGTAGAGGACGGCAAGCCGAATCGCTGGAAGATCGAGAACAGCTGGGGCTCAGACGGAGCCAACGGCGGCTATCACATGGCCTCCGACAGCTGGTTCGACCGCTACGTCTTCCAGGCGGTAGTCAACAAGAAGTACCTCGGCGAGAAGGCTGCGCTTCTGAACGAAGCACCCACCGTGCTACTTCCTTGGGATCCTATGGGATCACTGGCTGATTGAGAAATTAGAATAAAGAACGGGATCCGGGGGTTACCTCCGGATCCCGTTTTAGGCTGTCGAAAAAGGTTCACCGAGAGGTGGATCTATTCAAATAAATATGTATAACTGGTTGAGATGAAGAAAAGATTTAAACCTTTTCCCATCAATTTACAATTATTGCAACTTGCTATTGCAATTTGCGAAACATTTTGGGATAGCGTTGTATAAATGAGAGCGCCAAACCATTTCCCATAACACCTACGGTATTAACTGTGTTCACGATTACTTGTGCTTCAAATATATCCCCTTCAATGTATTCCATCATAATCGATCTCAAAATTATTCAATTGCGATCTTATCACCGTTCACAACCGGATAAAAGCGCAATGTCCTTAAGTTCTTCTAGAGTAAAAGTTTCTCTCTTGGTTTTTTGGTTGAAGGCTTGAGAAAGTCTTATTCAATGCGCAAAGCACTCGAGGAAAAACCAAGTACTTTAAAGAGATTATTTACTGTTCGGAATCGCAGGTTCGCTCAGAGAGCAGAATTTGCTGCAATCTCTTCGGGGTATTTTGCGATTGGGAATGCAATCACGATGAAAATGGTATATACACGCATGTTATTTTATTTCCAGATTGATTTAATTGGGACAGAATATGTCCTACTTAACGTTTATACTGGAAGCGCAAAGAACAAACAAACGTAACCACTCCGTTTGTTTATCGTTTGCAAAATCAAAACAGGAGGGAAGAGCTAAAATGGTTCGAACGTATTCAAAAGAAATCGACGGTAAAAGTAAGTTGACTAAGCACTTTCGGGTCCGGGAATTTGCTTGTAAAGATGGAAGTGATAGAATCCTTGTTTCGGATGAGTTGGTAGAATACCTTGAGAAAATTAGAGATTATTTTAACAGTCCGATTACGATTACAAGTGGATACCGTACAGCCACTCATGATAAAAAGGTAGGCGGCAGCGGAAAGGGTTATCATACTAAAGGCATGGCAGCAGACATTGTTGTATCCGGAGTTGATCCGGCAATTGTAGCGTTATATGCACAGTCATTGCTTGGTAACAAAGGTGGGATAGAATGCGGATGTTATCCGAAAGGCGGATATGTTCATGTGGATGTACGGTCAACAAAATGGCGTGCTGTAAAGGCATACGCTGATCGCGCATATGAGACAATCAACGGAAATCTGTTCCCGGCTGTTACGAAAGGAAACAGTGGACAAAGCGTTATGTTACTTCAACGATTGCTTAACGCATACGGATTCAATTGCGGAACTGTTGACGGCATCTGTGGCTTTCAAACGAGGCAAGCCATCAAAGAATATCAACAGTCCGTGGAACTGGATGATGATGGCATTTGTGGTCCCCTGACTTGGAATGAAATCCTGGGATTGACTGAAATGAAGTGTATAACCTGATATTCCTGTGACCCCACGCATTTTAGAGTGGATTTATGCAGAAACGAAACAATAGTCATTTCTGCGAAACAAATATAGACTTCTACATATTTGGGAAGTCCAATAACACAAAGTAATTTAAATAAGAAAGGAAAAAAGAACAATGAACGAAAACAATGATTCTATTATGATGACATCTTTGGAAGATCAGATTCAGTTGATGAGCAGTCCGAATAATGATGTAGATGTTTCGATTTCAAATAATACTACAATTGAACAAAACATCACGGTTACTTCCGATGCTGTGGACAAATTCGGACGTTTGCAGGTTGGCCATATGTGCACGCCGACCAAAGATGAGAGTAAGCTGTATGTAACCGTCACGATTCCTAATTCTTTGAAAAACTCCCTTATCAGTAAGGTAGTGCTGCGACTGTATCAGAATTATTCGACGTATGCTGAATCGGGTCTTCCGATAGATCTGTATCATGTAAACTCATTCAAGACGGAGGATCTCGTCTTCGAAGAAAAGAATCGAGTCGCAACAATTCTGACGAATTCAGATACTGGCTGCTATCGAAACTTGGATATTACCGGCATTGCAAAACAGACGCTCGGAAATAGTGTATATTTTGTTTTGGCGATGCGCAATTATGGGGAATGCTGCTGCAATTGCGATGTTCAGAATGCCGCCTTCTTCTCGAATGGTAAAGTCCAGATCACTTGTGCAGGCTATCCGCCTACACCCGGTGTGTACAAGATTGAAAACAACAACAGTCATAAGCATATTTATGCAGGTGATGGCATGGTTGCCGAAGGAGATATTGTTACTCAGTGCCATGGGGATAAAATTACCAGTCCGTATATGATGTATGCTGATATGTGGCAAATTCGAAATCATTCCTACGATTTCTATACGATTCACTCCATGATGAATCCTGGTATTGCATTGGCAGTGCAGATGGTGAATGGTGTTAACCGTGTAGTTACAAAGGATATTGGATCGTGTACAGCTGAAGTACCCGAAGATGCACGTTGGTTAATCATTCCCTGCGGTGATAACTGGATTTTCTATAATTGCCTTACCAAGCTGGTTATCAGCACTGGAGACGATGTAAACAGCATGTCGGCATTGAGAGTTGAAAGTTACGTTAATGAATGCTGCGTCGGTCAGCATTGGAAGCTTTCGGAAGTAACCTCCGCACCGACAAGTGATATTTTTTTGTATAGCTCATTGCTTGGTTGGATTGAGGTAAATAGTGATAAAATTGCTCTTCCGATTGGCAAATCTACAAAACTGATTGCAGTATACTACTCTCCTGACTGTTCTGATAGCCGCAGGTGGTCGTCTTCCAACAGTTCGGTGGCAGAAGTATCGTCTTCGGGCGTCGTAACCGCGAAGTCTGCCGGAACGGTAACAATTACTGCAGCGGTTGGATGTAATACTGCCAAGTTTACTCTAAATGTAATCGACGGAGATATTGCTATTATCAAATCTACTGATCATAGCTTTGTTAACGAAAAGATCCACTTAAGCTCGATTACTGTGGATCTGGATAAAACGGTCACTTGGGAAAGCAGTAATACAAATATGGCTACCGTTGACGCAAACGGTGTGGTAACCGTGAAAAACATCGGTGCATTTGATATTACTGCCCATGCTGATGGACTTGCTGATCAAACGGTAACACTGTATGGCGTGTTGAGGGACGATGTATACACGCTCAAGGATGTACAGAGCGGCCAATACTTCGCCGTTGCGTCCCCGAATGTGAAAAAAGATGGAGAAGATTTGAGAAGGGCAGATGTTACTTCGGCGTCTAGCGATAATACGGTCGAATCGATGTGGCACATTCGGTATCAGTCAAACGGTGAATATGTAATTCGATCCTATGCAAGACCTCGATTGATTCTTATGCTTGAAGATAATAACCCTGACGATGTTTACGTTGATACAGTAGGCGAGAATACGACGACATACGCTTCTGATGGCAAATGGACAATTACTGCAAATTCTGCAGGACTTGTGTTGAGAAACGTATCTACGAAGAAGGCGCTTGCATTCACTTCGGGAAGCAGTAACTTGACTGCAAAAACAGTAACCTATGTGGAAAATAGCAGCAAACAGCAGTGGGTTGTTAATTCGGTTTCCAACCCTCCCGAGGAATTGGTTGTTCTGGATCTGGAAACCGGCAAATATATCGCTAACGGTGAAACGCTCAATATTATAATGGGTCATAATTATAAAACGAGAGCGATTTACAGATCGCCGGATAACCTTGAACAGTTGTTTACATGGACGGAAAACAATACTGATGTTGCTATTGTAAACGCGAAGGGATATGTAACCACTCAGGGTGTGGGTGAAGCGACGATCAACGTAGAAACCCGAAATGCGAATCTCAGCCTGAGCTTCAACATCGTAATCCGTGTCCCCGTTTCTCGAGTGTCGGTTCCCAGCTGTCTCAAAGTTACGAAGGGTAAAACAATAAGAGTATATGCAAATATATATCCTTCCGATGCTACGAACCAAAAAGTCACATGGAAGTCTGCAAAGCCCGGAATTATCGATGTAGCTTATAGTATTTTTTCCAACTCTTTCCGTGAGGAATCTTATTGCGATTTTGTGGCGAAAAATGCAGGAACAACTACCATTACGGTAACTACTGAAGATGGAAGTTATCACGATACTTGCACCGTTGAAGTTAAGGAAAAAGAAGACGTAAAGATCACCAAGGACGGAAAATTCTTTAAGGTAGTGTTTGAAGACCATACCACTTGGGAAAGCATTGAACACGATTTGAACAATCCGGCAAACCGCTCAAATTCGCCGTTGTTCGGAGAATACGTTGAGGAAGATGAAAACTATTGTAATATTTATGATTACGAAAAGAGACTCTTATAAAAACGAGGCTTCTGAAAGAATCCATTCTATGTTGGAAAATACGGTACGCCGCAATTTCGGCGAGTATGCTATTGACACGCTTGCCAAAGAGGATTTCCTCATTCATCTCTGTGCGCATCTATACAAAGAGGCAACAGCTTATCCTTGGGTGGAAATGGGGCGCGACCTGTCGCTCTATAAATTCATGGATATTTATCTGCTTATTGATGAATACCACAAGCCTGCTTTTGATAGGCTTGCCTGCCGGATGAAGGAAGTAGAATGCGTCAACGAATGTGTGTATGCGCTGACCTATACCAAGGCTCTTTTCGGGATCGAAAACAAGGCATTGGATGAATTTCTGAAAGCAAATACGCCGGATTCGCCCGATTTGCTTCACAGAGTAGATTATCCCGCCAAGAAAACAGTGCTGTACTATACAGAAAGAGATCTTGTAAGCAGACTCTTTTCGGTTGACAGAAAGGCATTGCTTAAGGAGGTGAATACATGAACAAGACTCTGAATTTTTATTCGCACAATACCACGGGAAAACTAATCACCTTCTGCGGCTTGGACGGATGCGGAAAAAGCACGATGCTCCGAAAGCTGGACGAGTATCTTACAAACAAGGGGCACGAAACGTTTTTGACGAAGCAACCCACTGATTTTGTACGAAAGTCGGCAATCTTTCGTACTTACATGGATTCACCAGTACACGACAATTACGATTACCGCAGTTTGTCTCTGCTTGCAGCAAGCGACCGCGTACA
>CAYOON010000007.1:0-16493 GCA_964405595.1 uncultured Lachnospiraceae bacterium
AATCGTCTGTCTGGATAAGCTGACCTACGCGGGCAATCTTTCCACTCTCGCTTCTGTCATGGATAACCCGAATTTCCGTTTTGTTAAGGCAGATATTTGCGACAGGGAAGCGGTGTATAAGCTGTTCGAGGAGGAACACCCCGACATTGTGGTGAATTTTGCCGCGGAGAGCCATGTGGACCGCTCCATCGAGGATCCCGGAATCTTCCTGCAGACCAATATCATGGGAACCGCTACGATGATGGATGCCTGCCGCAAGTACGGCATTACCCGCTACCATCAGGTCTCCACCGATGAGGTCTACGGCGATCTGCCTCTGGATCGTCCCGATCTCTTCTTCACCGAGACTACGCCAATCCATACCAGCAGCCCCTATTCGTCGTCCAAGGCGGCGGCCGATCTGCTGGTGCTGGCCTATCACCGCACCTACGGTCTGCCTGTGACCATCTCCCGCTGTTCCAACAACTACGGTCCCTATCACTTCCCCGAGAAGCTGATCCCGCTGATGATCGCCAATGCACTGAACGACAAACTCTTGCCCGTATACGGCGAGGGTCTGAACGTCCGGGACTGGCTGTACGTGGAGGATCACTGCAAGGCGATCGATCTGATCGTTCGGAATGGCAGAGTGGGCGAGGTCTACAACATCGGCGGGCATAACGAGATGCGCAATATCGACATTGTTAAGCTGATCTGTAAGGAACTCGGCAAGCCGGAGAGCTTGATCACCTATGTTACCGACCGCAAGGGACACGATATGCGTTACGCCATCGATCCTGCAAAGATTCACACCGAGCTTGGTTGGCTGCCGGAAACGAAGTTCGCCGACGGAATCAAGAAGACGATTCGCTGGTATCTGGAGAACCGCGAGTGGTGGGAGACTATCATCAGCGGAGAATATCAGAATTACTATGAGAAGATGTACGGAAACCGTTAAAGGAGTCTGCATATGAAGGTATTTGTCACCGGCGTTGCCGGACAGCTCGGCTACGACGTTATGTTGGAGCTTGACAAGCGAAATCATGCAGCTATCGGCAGCGATATTTTGCCCGAGGCTGCCGACTTCCCGCAATATGTTCCGCTGGATATTACAGACGGGCAAGCTGTGGAAAAGATTCTCCTCGCGGAGCGTCCCGATGCCGTGATTCATTGTGCCGCATGGACGGCTGTGGATCTTGCCGAAGATAACGAGGACAAGGTACGCAGAATCAACGTGGACGGTACGGCGAACATCGCGCGTGCCTGCAAGGAGATCGGCGCAAAGATACTCTATATCAGTACCGACTACGTTTTTGACGGACAGGGAACCGAGCCTTGGCAGCCGGACTGCAAGGATTACGCGCCGCTGAGCGTTTACGGAAAGAGCAAGCTGGACGGGGAACTCTCTGTCGCAGAAACGTTGGAGAAGTATTTCATCGTCCGCACGGCGTGGGTGTTCGGACGGAATGGAAATAATTTCGTCAAGACGATGCTGAAGGTTGGAAAATCGCACGATTCTGTCCGAGTGGTATGCGATCAGATCGGCACGCCTACCTATACGCCGGATCTGGCACGTTTGATTGTGGATATGATCGAAACAGATCGGTATGGCTATTATCACGCTACCAATGAGGGCGGATATATTAGCTGGTACGATTTCACCAAGGAAATCTATCGACAGGCGGGACTGAAAACCGAGGTGGTCCCAGTGACGACTGAGGAATATGGACTGTCGAAGGCGAAAAGACCGTTCAACAGCCGGTTGGACAAGAGCAAATTGCCGCAGAATGGGTTCGTGCCGCTTCCGACATGGCAGGATGCGTTGAAGAGATATTTGGTTGATATAAATGAGAGGTATATATGATTCCGAAAATAATTCATTACTGTTGGTTCGGCGGAAATGAAAAGTCTGACCTATTAAAGGCTTGCATTAAAAGCTGGGATAAATTGAAAAAGCAAGGATACCAAATAATTGAATGGAACGAAGATAATTGCGATATGCAAGAGAATACTTTTGTGTCCAAAATGTATGCGGAAAAGAAGTGGGGGTTCTTGGGAGACTATTTCCGTTTTAAAGTTCTTTATGAACATGGCGGAATCTATTTAGATACGGATGCAATGGTATATAAGAATTTTGACAAACTTTTGAATTGCGATTTCTTTTGCGGATATATTTATGATTGTGCGATGGGAACAGCAATTCTTGGGGGGAGCAAAGGAAATACGATTGCCAAAGAACTAATGGAAATTTGGAATCATATCGATGAATCGGTAGTAAGCAATGGCGTAGTTACCGAGTATTTCTATAACCATGTTCTGGGATTCAAACTGAACGGTAAACGGCAAAGCTTATTACTTCAAAATGGCGAACGAATCGAAATCTATCCCAAAGAAGCGTTTGAAGCAGGTAAAATTATCGGAAAATCATATACTCTCCACTTCGCCGACGGAAGTTGGGGGAAGCATGTAAAAAAGACCTCTCCAAAGGTTAAATTGTTGGCAGCTCGCCTGCCGATTAATCTAATGGCGTTGCGCCAGCATAAAAAAGCAAATGCCTACATGAAAAAAGACGGAAAATATCAGCAATGGTATTTGGACGGTTCAAGATAGGAGAGTGTATTGTATTGAATGTTTTGAACTTGTTAAAAAAAACGGCATTTGCACCGATGATCTTCTCGCGCTTCTATGTTTCTAAAGCATTGATCAATGTAAAATATAAAAATGATCTTTCTCGTCGCTCAAGAGCAGAATGGATGTCATTTCAGAGCTTTCGAAATGATTTAATCCATAAATTGCGTAAAAAATACAAAAAAGAAATTGTTTCATATAAAAAAGAGATTGACAAAAATGATGCCATTCTACCGCATAATCACAATAAAACAATTTGGGTATGCTGGTTGCAAGGGTTAGAAAACGCCCCTGATTTGGTAAAGATGTGTGTACAGTCACTGCGGAAAAATTTATGCGGGGGTGAGTACAATCTTGTATTGCTAACTGAAGATAATTATGCACAATATGCATCATTTTCTGATCATATTATGATCCGATATAAACAAGGTATTATTTCCAAAGCGTTGTTCTCCGATCTTTTGCGGCTACATTTGCTTACTACCTATGGCGGAACATGGATTGATGCAACGGTATTTTGTACAAATAGTGAAATACCGAAATATATGTTGGAAAGTGATTTATTTGTGTTCACGATGACCGAATTAGAAAAATGTGTTTGGGCATCGCCTTTCGAAAGTTATTATCTATCAGCGTCGCAGAACAATAAAATTCTTCTATTGACATATTCATTATTAAAACATTATTGTAAATCCTGTAATTCTATTATTGACTACTTTATTCTGTACGATTTCTTTGCAATTGCAATTGAGGAGTACCCGGAAATATGGAGTAACGTAGTTTCTTATCCAAGAGCGGATACGATGGTTCTTGCGGGCGGGATGTTTAAGAAGTATGATAAGGAAATGTACTGTGAATTGATCAGTCATTCACCGTTTCACAAATTATCGTATAAGGCAAAATATACCGAAGGAAGCGTTTTGGATCACCTTATAAAACATTATGGTGATATTGCAAAGGATGAAAAGAACCAATAATCTGAAAACTAAACGATACATTAAGAGGTGTCATTATGGTCCAAATCAAAGTAACCCCCTGTCCGATTGAGGGGCTGTACATTATCGAACCGGCGGTTCACGGAGACAGCCGGGGGTATTTCATGGAAACCTACAACCTCCGCGATATGCAGGAGGCCGGCCTCGACCTGTCCTTTGTGCAGGATAACCAGAGCATGTCTACCAAAGGTGTACTGCGCGGACTGCACTTCCAGAAGCAGTATCCGCAGGGCAAGCTGGTGCGGGTGATCCGCGGCAGCGTCTTTGACGTGGCTGTCGATCTTCGCCCGGGCAGCAAAACCTACGGAAAATGGTACGGTCTGGAACTTTCCGCTGAGAATAAGAAGCAGTTCTACATCAGCGAAGGCTTCGCCCACGGATTCCTCGTCCTTTCCGATACCGCCGAATTCTGCTATAAGTGTACCGACTTCTACCACCCCGGCGACGAGGGCGGACTTGCATGGAATGACCCTGCTATCGGGATTCAGTGGCCGGGGGTTGTCGGAGACTATCGCGGCTCCGCTTCTGCGGAAGGTTATACCCTCGCCGATGGTACGCCGCTAAACCTCAGCGATAAGGATCAGCGCTGGGGAACACTCAATTAACAGAAACACTGAAATGCTATGAGTTTTCAAATCGGGAATTTAAAGAAATAGGTTGGAGAAGATGGTCGGATCGGTTCAAATTCCCGATTTACATAGTCATGTTCTGCTATTTGTTGATGACGGAAGTTGAGAACAACCACACTTCATTCCGGGAAAGCGTAGAAACAGGCGGGTCTTTTGACAACTTTACACCAAAAAATGTCAATCTGATATTTTCTCACGTCAACGCCGTTAAGAGAAAACAATTCAACGGTAAAAGAGCTTCGCTTTGTTCACCTTCACATATACAAAGGAGCTTGCGGAGGCTTGGGGGATTTCTTTCATTGATCCTAAACACATAATTCAAACCTCGAAATTGCTGAGACTTTTTTCTTTAAGTAAATTCTACCCATAGTGGAATTCGGTCTGGGAAATGTACCTCTCAGGCTTATTTTGTTATATTCTTTTTTATTTATATCCCTATTTAGTCGCTTTTTTACTTCTTTCCATCTTTTCTCATGCTAATTTCCACCTCTCTCCAACTGTGAATTTTATTTTGTGAATTCACTTGGATATAATAAGCAACAAATTCTTTAGATAGAGTATTGACTTTTCAATTGAACTATGCTACAATAATATAAACATGGTTACGAGTTTCTCTTCCTCGTTTTTTATTTCATATGCAGATAAAATCAAGGGATAAGGGAATCAATAACGAACGGAGAGACGGCGATCAGTATCGAAAAGAATACTGTTGCCGTTTTTGCGTTATAAACACAACATAAGTATGTAACCAGAGAATAATACTCATTTATTATTGACAAAAATCCGAAGTTTGCATAAATATTGATCGGTAACATGAGGGCAGAGATCCGATAAACAAGGGAGAAAACAAATGAGCAAGGTAGCACTAATCACAGGAATCACAGGGCAGGACGGATCGTATCTGGCGGAGTTTCTGCTGGAGAAGGGATACGAGGTCCACGGTATCACCCGCAGAGCATCTATTTCCAATACAGCCCGCATTGATCATCTGATGGGGAAGATCAAGCTGCATGACGGTGACCTGTCGGATTCCAGCTCCCTGATTCGGATTATCTTCGAGACGCAGCCGGACGAGATCTATAACCTCGCCGCACAGTCACACGTTCAGGTGTCTTTCGATGTGCCTGAATACTCCGGTGAAGTGGATGCAATTGGTGTACTACGGATTCTGGAGGCAGTGCGGATCCTGCATCTTGAAAAGAAGACGAAAATTTATCAGGCTTCCACGTCCGAGCTTTACGGAAAGGTGGAGGAGATCCCCCAGAAGGAGACCACCCCGTTCCATCCGTACAGCCCCTATGCAGTAGCCAAGCAGTACGGCTTCTGGATCACAAAGGAGTACCGTGAAGCCTACGGTATGTTCGCCGTCAACGGTATCCTGTTCAATCACGAGTCCGAGCGCCGTGGCGAGACCTTCGTTACCCGCAAGATCACGTTGGCCGCCGGACGGATTGCGGAAGGTCTCCAGGATCATCTGGAACTGGGTAACATGGACTCTCTGCGTGACTGGGGCTACGCCAAGGACTATGTAGAGTGCATGTGGCTGATCATGCAGCAGGACAAGCCTGAGGACTTCGTCATTGCCACCGGTGTACAGCATACAGTCAGAGACTTCACCGAAAAAGCTTTCGCCGCCAACGGTATCACGATCCGTTGGGAGGGTACAGGCATTGATGAGAAGGGTTACAACGTCCAAACCGGCAAGATGCTGGTATGCGTGAACCCGATGTGGTTCCGTCCTACCGACGTGGACAATCTCTGGGGAGATCCTACGAAGGCAAGAACCGTCCTCGGTTGGAACCCGCAAAAAACCTCCTACGAAGAATTAGTTCGCATCATGGCCGAACACGACCGCGCCCTTGCCAAAAGAGAGCGTGCGCTGAAAGATGCCGGTGTGAAGTAAACGGAGGGCATAATCATGATGGAGAAAAACGCCAAAATATACGTTGCCGGACATCGCGGAATGGTTGGTTCTGCAATCGTCCGTGAGCTGAATCGGCAGGGATACGAGAATATCATTACCAGAACGCATAAGCAACTGGATCTGACCAGACAGGATCAGGTGGAAGCGTTCTTCGAGGCGGAGAAGCCCGAGTATGTCTTCCTCGCGGCCGCCAAGGTTGGCGGAATCATGGGCAATGCCACTGCCAAGGCTGACTTCATGTACGACAATATGATTCTCGAGATGAATGTCATCCACAGCGCATGGAAGAACGGCTGTAAGAAGCTGGAGTTCCTCGGCTCCTCCTGCATCTACCCCCGCATGGCTCCGCAGCCCATGCCGGAATCTTGCTTGCTGACGTCCTCTTTGGAGGAGACCAACGAGGCTTACGCACTTGCGAAGATCAGCGGTCTCAAATACTGCGAATATCTGAACGGTCAGTACAGCACCGATTACATTTCGGTTATGCCGACGAACCTCTATGGGCCGAACGATAACTATCATCCTGAACATAGCCACGTGCTTCCTGCTCTGATCCGCCGCTTCCACGAAGCGAAGGTTGAGGGAAAAAAGACGGTTACCTGTTGGGGCGACGGTTCGCCTCTGCGGGAATTCCTGTATGTGGACGATCTTGCCAATCTGTGTGTGTTCCTGATGAACAACTATTCGGGAAATGAAACTGTCAACGCCGGAACCGGAAAAGAGTTGACCATCAAGGAGCTGACCGAGCTGGTCGCGAAGGTAGTCGGATACGAAGGCAGTATTGAGTGGGATACCACAAAGCCGAACGGAACGCCGAGAAAGCTGCTGGATGTAAGCAAGGCAGCGAAACTTGGTTGGACCTATAAAACAGAACTGGAAGACGGTATCAGACTTAGCTACGAGGATTTCCTGAACAATCCCATGAGAGCGGAGAGATAACGGAATGAATATAGTACTTCTTTCCGGAGGATCCGGAAAAAGACTGTGGCCTTTGAGCAATGATATTCGAAGCAAGCAGTTCATCAAGATCTTTCGGAAGCCAAACCAAGAGGGTTACGAATCCATGGTTCAGCGGGTTTACCGGCAGATAAAGACTGTGGATTCGGAAGCAACGGTTACGATCGCTACAAGCAAATCACAGGTATCTGCAATCCATAATCAGCTCGGGGAGGACGTGGGCATTTCTGTTGAGCCTTGCAGAAGAGACACATTCCCGGCGATCGCGCTGGCTACGGCATATCTCCATGATGTACAGGGCGTGAGCGAAGACGAAGCGGTTGTTGTCTGCCCAGTTGATCCGTATGTGAATGAGGATTATTTTGAGGCGATCGAAAAGCTTTGGGACCTCGCGCAGGCAGGGACGGCAAATCTGGTTCTCATGGGTATCGATCCGACCTATCCGAGCGAGAAGTATGGCTATATCATTCCCACGGATACGGGAAAAGTTTCGAAGGTTTCCACATTCAAGGAAAAGCCGGATATGGCGACTGCTCATAGATATATAGAGCAGGGCGGTCTGTGGAATGGAGGCGTGTTTGCCTATAAGTTGTCCTACGTTCTGAACCGTGCACATGAACTGATCGATTTCACGGATTATGCGGATCTTTACTCCAAATACGACACTTTGACAAAGATTTCCTTCGATTACGCTGTTGTTGAGCATGAATCGGACATTGCCGTAATGCGATTTGGCGGTGAGTGGAAGGATCTTGGCACATGGAACACACTTACAGAGGCGATGGAAGAGAATGCCGTCGGCGACGTGCGGTTCAACGAGACATGCGAGAATGTCCACGCAATAAACGAATTGGGTGTCCCGATCCTTGCTATGGGGCTGAAGGATGTCGTGATTTCAGCCAGTCCGGAGGGGATTCTGGTATCCGATAAAGGGCAGAGTAGCTATATTAAGCCATTCGTGGATACGATCGATCAGCAGATCATGTTTGCCGAAAAGTCGTGGGGGAGCTTCCGGGTGCTGGATGTAGAGGAAGACAGCTTGACGATCAAAGTCACGCTGAACCCCGGGCATCGGATGAACTACCACAGCCATGAGAAACGTGACGAGATCTGGACGGTTATATCTGGCACCGGAAAGACGATTATCGATGGTGCGGAACGGCTGGTGAAAGCAGGTGATGTTGTCACTATGGCAGCCGGATGCAAGCATACGGTGATCGCTGAGACGGAGCTGCAAATTGTTGAAGTGCAGTTGGGTAAGGAGATCAGTGTACACGATAAGCGCAAATATCAGTTGGAGTTGTGAGACAAATTTTGGTTGAACAGTATAGATTTAAAATGGATAAACAATCATTACAAAAAATGTGAAAATACAAGCCATTAGAGCGTGATTTTAGCTTTGAGTTCGGAGGGTTAGCTTGATGAATATCATAAAAAAACTAAAAGAATATCGGCTAAAGCAGAATGATCCTATAAAATATGCCCGTACTATCGGGGTTACCGTTGGAGAGAATTGTCGGTTTATCGGATCACCGAATTGGGGGTCGGAACCGTGGCTTATTTCGATTGGCAACCATGTTACGATCTCCTTCGATTGCGCTTTTATCACGCATGATGGCGCGACTTGGGTTTTTAGGGAAACCGAACCATATAAAAACGTAGTGAAGTTTGGACGTATTTCAATAGGGAATAATTCATTTGTTGGAGCAAGAAGTACCATTCTTCCAAATGTCCATATAGGTAATGATGCAATAATTGCAGCAGGATCCGTTGTAACAAAATCGATCCCAGACGGAGAAGTGTGGGGAGGAGTACCTGCTCGGAAGATTACAACAACATTGGAGTATGCCGAAAAGTGCAAAATAAATACTCCGGATTATGATCTTGAGAATTATAAAAGGAATAAAAAGCAAGAAATTATGCACATATGTGACTTAATAGATGAAAAAAATAGAGATGAAAAATGACGCTAATGGAGCAATAAATAGATGGTCAATCTAAATGTAGAACTGAACGGAAAGACACTCCTAGTAACAGGCTCGCCCGGATTTATCGGAGCGAATCTGGTTATGTGTTTGCTTAAGAAGATGACTTCCGGTCACATCATCAGCTTCGACAATATGAACGATTACTACGATCCGAAGTTAAAGGAATACCGCCTTGCGGAGATCGAAAAGATCGCCGCAACCTCTTCTGTAAAACATACTTTCATTAAAGGGTCCATTGCGGACAAGGCACTGGTAGATCATGTGTTTGAACAGTATAAGCCCGCAGTTGTAGTGAATCTCGCGGCACAGGCGGGCGTCCGTTATTCCATCGATCACCCGGATGTGTATATCGAATCCAACATTATCGGTTTCTATAATATACTGGAAGCGTGCAGGAATAATCCGGTGGAGCATCTGGTTTATGCTTCGTCCTCCTCTGTCTATGGTGGAAACAAGAAAGTTCCGTTCAGCACAAATGACAAGGTAGACACCCCCATAAGCCTCTACGCGGCGACAAAAAAGTCTAACGAACTGCTGGCGCACAGCTATTCTAAACTCTACAATATTCCGTCAACGGGACTGCGGTTCTTTACAGTCTACGGACCCGCTGGCCGCCCGGATATGTTCTACTATTCGGCTACGCAAAAGTTGAGCGCCGGCAGGACCATCCAGATCTTCAACTACGGCAACTGCAAGCGCGATTTCACTTATGTGGATGACATCGTCGAAGGGATCGTCCTGGTCATGCAGGGCGCGCCGGAAAAGAAAAACGGCGAGGACGGTCTGCCGCAGCCTCCCTATCGTGTATACAACATCGGCGGCGGTACGCCGGAGAATCTGCTGGATTATGTTAGCACGCTTCAAGAAGAGCTGGTTCGTGCGGGCGTGCTTCCCTCGGATTACGACTTTGAGGGTCACAGAGAGCTGGTTCCCATGCAGCCCGGCGATGTTCCTGTAACTTATGCGGACAGCAGAGCATTGGAGGAAGACTTTGGTTTCAGACCTTCTATTGGTATCCGGGAAGGATTGCGTATCTTCGCTGAATGGTACAAAGAGTATTACGGTGCATAAGACTCACAAACAAAAAGAATGGATGTACATAAGAAATGAAATGTGAAGAAAGATTCTTCGAGATATATGGGAAAGAACCGGAAGATGTAGCCTTCAGCCCTTATCGCGTTTGCCCCATCGGAGCGCACTCCGACCATAATCTCGGAAAGATTACCGGCTTTGCCATTGATCAAGGCATTCACATTGCCTACAAACCCAAAATGAACGGTGTCGTAGAGATGGTGAGCTTGCAGTTCCCCAAACGTGCCCAATGGCATGTTAAGGAAATCGGTGAGAAGACAGGAGATTGGGCGGATTATTTACGCGGAGCTACATGGGCGCTTGCGAAAGATCATCACCTAAATGTAGGTATTTCCGGCGTTATTGAGGGAAGTCTCCCGATCGGTGGTCTTTCCTCCTCTGCCGCAGTAATTCTCGCCTTCCTGTCAGCACTTTGCGCTGTGAATCATATCCATATGACCGCACAGGAGCTGATCGACACGGCGTTCGACGCTGAGAAAAACTATGTCGGCGTGAATGTCGGGAAGTTGGATCAGAGCTGCGAAGTTCTCTCAAAAGCGGGACATTTGCTCTATCTCGACTGCAAGGATGACACGTTTGAGCTTATTCCCACCAACCCGCTCATGAAGCCCTACAAGATCGCCATTTTTTTCAGTGGTTTGGAGCATAGTCTGGCAGGCAGTAAGTTCAATATGCGTGTAGATGAGCTGCGCAGCGGCATCTATGCGTTGCAGGCTTTTGCCGGGCTTGAATATGGCAAGTTCAATGAGGCGATGGCACGAAATGTGCCGTGGGAAGTGTATCAGGAGTACAAGGACAAGCTCCCGGAACCGTGGGCAAAGCGGTGCGAACACTGGTATACAGAGTTCCAAAGAGTTGAGGAAGGAGCAGAAGCGTGGCGCAGAGGCGATATTGAAGAGTATGGACAGCTGTCATTTGAGTCGGGCTGGAGCAGTATTCACAACTGGGAATCCGGTGCTCCGGAACAGATCAAGCTCTATGAGATTATGAGGGAGACTTCCGGCATTTATGGAGGTCGCTTCTCGGGCGCCGGTTTCAAGGGATGCTGCATGGCGCTGATTGATCCGGCGAAGGCGGATTCTATTGCGGAAGAAGTAGAGCGGAAGTATCTGACGGCCTTCCCGGAAATGAATGGAAAATACAGCTTTCACATATGTGAAAGCGCAGATGGGGTAGAAGTATGAAATGCTTGATTTTAGCTGCCGGATATGCTACAAGGCTTTATCCGTTAACTGAAAACTTTCCGAAACCGCTCTTAAAGGTCGGAGATAAGACCATTTTGGACTGGTTACTGGAGGATATAGATTCTTCCGGAGAAGTAGATGAATACGTTGTGATATCCAACCATAAATTCGCGCATCATTTCCAATCTTGGGCGGATAACCACCCGCTGCCGATTACTGTTTTGGATGACGGGACAGAAAGTAATGAGACACGACTCGGAGCGGTGCGGGATATTCAGTTTGCTATCGATGAATTGAAGCTGGATGATGATCTGCTTGTGATCGCCGGAGATAACCTGCTGGACTTTTCCCTTACAGATTATATCCGGTATAGCCGGGAGAAACGGACTACCTGCATTATGCGTTTCTGGGAATCGGATGTAGAAAAGCTCCATAAAACCGGTGTGGCTGTAGTGGATGAAAATGATCGCATTGTGAGTATGGAAGAAAAACCGGCAGAACCGAAGAGTAACTGGTGTACGCCGCCATTCTATGTCTATAAGGCATCGGATGTTCCGCTGGTAAAGAAGGGTATTGAGAGCGGCTGCGGGGTGGACGCGCCGGGCAGCTTTATCGCATGGTTGTCGTCTCAAACGGTCGTCCACGCTTATGAAATGCCGGGGAAGCGCTATGACATCGGCAATCTGGAAAGCTACAGAAACGTGCAGGAAACGTATAAAGGAATTAAATAACTAAATAAATTTATTAGGAGCTTGAGATGATTAACGAGAAGACCGGAAACAAATACAATATCGCTGTTGCAGGCACCGGCTATGTGGGACTCTCACTTGCTGTATTACTTGCTCAGCATAACCATGTAACCGCTGTGGATATTGTCCCGGAGAAGGTTGAATTGATCAATAAAAGACAATCCCCTATTCAGGATAAGGAGATTGAGGAGTATCTGGCTGGGAAGGACCTGGATCTTGTAGCGACTACAGATGGCGAAACGGCTTACAAAAACGCGGATATTGTGATCATCGCCGCGCCGACCAACTACGATCCGCAGAAGAATTTCTTTGACTGCAGTGCCGTGGAAAGTGTTATTGAACTGGTGTTGAAGAGCAGCGATAGAGCAGTAATGATCATTAAGTCCACGATCCCTGTCGGCTATACCGAGAGCGTTCGGAAGAAGTTCAACACAGATCGGATCATCTTCAGCCCGGAGTTTTTGAGAGAGTCCAAGGCACTCTACGACAACCTTTATCCAAGCCGGATCATTGTCGGTTGCGATGAGGAGACGAGAGAAGCTGCAGAAGCATTTGCTGGGATGCTCCGGGAAGGAGCACTCAAGGAAAAGATTGATGTTCTCTTCATGGGCTTCACTGAAGCTGAAGCGGTTAAGCTGTTCGCGAATACCTATCTCGCTCTGCGTGTCAGCTACTTCAACGAGCTGGATACCTATGCCGAGGTTAAGGGTCTAAATACGGCGGACATTATCCGCGGGGTGAGTTTGGATCCGCGTATCGGAGATTATTACAATAATCCTTCTTTTGGTTACGGGGGATATTGTCTGCCGAAAGACACAAAGCAACTTCTTGCAAACTATGCAGATGTGCCGGAGAACCTTATTCAAGCCATCGTGGAAGCGAACCGGACAAGAAAAGACTTCATAGCGGATAGGGTACTGGAAAAAGCGGGATACTATACGGCAAGCTCTATGTGGAATGCCGAAAAAGAGCGCCCGATCACGGTTGGCGTGTTTCGCCTAACGATGAAGAGCAACAGCGACAACTTCCGTCAGAGCAGTATTCAGGGTGTTATGAAGCGACTGAAGGCCAAGGGAGCTACTGTCATTATCTACGAGCCGACACTGGAAGATGGCGTCACATTCTTTGGAAGCCTCGTTGTGAACGACGTGGATCGGTTTAAAAAAAGCTGCGATGCGATCATCGCCAATCGGTATGATAGTATGCTGGAAGATGTAGAGGATAAGGTTTATACAAGAGACTTGTTTAGGAGAGATTGAGAGGGTAACGAGGTATGGATAAAAAACTCCGTATCGCCATGTTAGGTCATAAGCGCATTCCCTCACGAGAAGGCGGCATAGAGATTGTCGTTGAAGAACTCGCTGTACGAATGATTGAGAAAGGGCATGAAGTTACGGTCTACAATCGGAGCGGACATGGACATTATGTCTCGGGCGCTGATTTTCAAGAGGTCAAGGACTATAAAGGCGTAAAAGTTAAGCGTGTATTCACAATTAATAAAAGAGGTTTGGCAGCGCTCACGAGTAGTGTATCAGCTGCATTTAAAGCCACTTTTGGTAAGTATGATGTAGTTCATATTCATGCCGAAGGTCCTGCTGCGATGAGTTGGTTACCCCATCTTTTTCACAAGCGTGTAATTGTCACAATTCACGGTCTTGACTGGGCTAGAGCCAAATGGAGCGGGTTCGCTACCAAATATATCAAGTGGGGAGAGAAGGAAGCAGTTAAAAGAGCGGACGAGATTATTGTGTTATCTCGCAGAGCGCAGGAGTATTTCAAAACAACATATAATCGAGAAACAGTATATATTCCGAATGGAGTAGTAAGACCGGATGTACGAGAAGCAGATGAAATAAAGAAATTGTGGGGTCTTGAAAAGGATTCTTATGTTCTCTTCCTCGGTCGCATTGTTCCGGAAAAGGGACTCCGGTATCTTGTTGATGCATGGAAAAAGGTAGAAACCGATAAAAAACTCGTGATTGCCGGAGGAAGCTCTGATACAGAAGGATTTTTGAAAGAGCTGAAGGCAACCGCGGGAGATGATGTAATCTTCACCGGCTTTCAACAAGGGCGAGTGCTTGAAGAACTTTATTCCAACGCCTACATATACACTCTTCCGTCCGATCTGGAGGGAATGCCGCTTAGCCTGCTGGAGGCCATGAGCTACGGCAACTGTTGCTTGGTGTCGGACATTCCGGGGTGCGCAGAGGTTGTGGAGGATAAGGCGGTTATATTCAAGAAAAGCGACATCGAGGATTTGAGAGAGAAGTTGCAAACACTGTGCGATCATGCAGACATTGTGCGAGACTACAAAAACGGTGCTGCGGATTTCATTTGCGAAAAATGCAACTGGGATGATGTGGTTGACCGAACATTAAGATTATACGGAGAAAATGTCAAATAGCAAAGCGTTAGGGAACAATTGACGGACTATGAACTGGGTAACAGATGGATTCAGTATGCAGTAACTGTCGGAGCGACAGCTTTTGCAGTTGTTATGCAGAAGATTTTTTCATTCATAGAAAGTAAGATAACAAAATTTAAGACTGGAATGAGAAAACATGAAAGTATTGATCATCAACAAATTCCTGTATCCAAACGGCGGATCTGAAACCTATATTTTCAAGCTAGGCGAATACTTGAAATCCCAAGGTCACGAAGTTCAATATTTCGGTATGGAGCATGAGGGACGCGTCGTCGGGAATCGGGTGAACGCATATACGAGCGATATGGATTTCCATGCAGGATCCAAACTGTCCAAGCTGACCTATCCGATCAAAACTATCTATTCATCGGAGGCAAGGAAGAAAATCCGTCTGGTGTTGGACGATTTTCAGCCCGATGTCTGTCACCTTAATAACTTCAATTATCAGCTCACACCGAGTATCATTCTTGAGATCGTAAAGTGGCGGAAGCAGACGGGAAAAAAATGCAGAATCGTATATACCGCTCACGATTATCAGCTGGTCTGTCCGAATCATATGTGCAATAACCCCAACACGGGGACAAATTGCGAAAGGTGTCTCGGCGGACATTTCCTGAACTGTACCAAAGGAAAGTGTATCCACGGAAGCACCGCAAAAAGCGCCGTAGGCACGGCGGAAGCGTTGTTCTGGAAGATCAACGGAGCTTATAAGTATATCGACTCCATAATTTGTTGCTCCGAGTTCCTGAAAACAAAAATGGACAGTAACCCGCTGTTCAAAAGCAAAACGGTAACGCTTCATAATTTCATCGACCGAGTAGAGTGGAAGAACACAGAAAAGAAGGATTATGTTCTGTATTTTGGTCGGTACAGTTCCGAGAAGGGTATCGGAACTTTGATGAAGGTCTGCAAGGAGCTTCCGGACGTGCAGTTCATATTCGCAGGCACCGGCCCGCTTGAAAGTGAGATCAGCAATACTCCGAACGTCAGAAACGTCGGCTTCCAGCGGGGTGAAGCTTTGGAAAAACTCATTCGGGAAGCGCAGTTCAGCATTTACCCGTCCGAGTGGTATGAGAACTGTCCTTTCTCGGTGATGGAGAGTCAGATGTACGGTACGCCGGTGCTGGGCGCGAATATCGGCGGAATCCCGGAACTGATCGAGGTCGGCAAAACCGGCGAGCTGTTCGAAAGTGGGAATGCCCGGGATTTGAAGAAGAGAATACAGTTACTCTATTATGATAAAGAAAAACTTGCCGCATACAGCGAAAACTGCATGAATGTGAAGTTTGATAACGTAGCGGAATACTGCGGGAAACTCATGCGAATTTACACAGGTAAATGAAATAGGGGATAAGCAATTATGGCAAATAAGAAACTGAACGGAACGGTCATCGTAACCTATCGTTGCAACGCACGCTGTACGATGTGCAACCGATATAAAGCGCCTTCAAAGCCGGAAGAGGAAATCTCAATCGAAACAATCAAAAAACTTCCGCCGATGTACTTCACGAACATTACCGGCGGAGAACCCTTCATTCGCACCGATCTCAAAGAAATCGTCCGTGAGCTGCGGAAAAAGAGTGATCGGATCGTCATTTCCACCAACGGTTACTTCTCTGACCGCATCGTGGATCTGTGTAAAGAATTCCCCGACATCGGAATCCGGATTTCTATCGAGGGTCTGGAGCAGACCAACAACGCAATTCGCGGTCTGGACGACGGATTCAACCGGGGATATACCACGCTGAAAAAGCTGGTAAAGATGGGTATGAAGGACGTCGGTTTCGGTATGACCGTGCAGGATAAAAATGCCCCCGATTTGGTGCCGCTATACAAGATGTCTGATGAGTTGGGTATGGAGGTCGCTACGGCATCGCTGCACAACAGCTTTTACTTTGTTGAAGCGAAAAACATTATTCACGATCGACCGATGGTGGCAAAAC
>CAYOON010000008.1:0-16400 GCA_964405595.1 uncultured Lachnospiraceae bacterium
AGCATCATGGCCAACATCCACGCCCAGTGCGTCAAGTATGGCAAGGAGCCCGACACCAATCAGCGACTCCATGTTCTTGATGTCGTCCTCGTTCTCCAGCGTGATGTAGGACGAGGGAACCTTCGTCAGCTCGGCGGAGGTCAGGGTGTACTTCCCTTCCAAAGCGCTCTTGACCGCTTCCAGGTCGGACGGATCGGTGTAGATTTCGAAAATATCGCCGTCTGCGATGAAATCGGATGCGCCGGCCTCCAGTGCCGTCTCCATGACGCTGTCCTCGTCGTACTCGCCATCCTCGTTGTCGATCACGATCAGACCCTGATCGGAGAACATGAAGCTCACGCAGCCCTGCGTACCCATGTTGCCGCCGAATTTGTCGAAATAGTGGCGCATATTGCCGGCGGTACGGTTCTTCTTATCGGTGGCGGTGGTCACCATCACGGCAACGCCTGCGGGGCCGTATCCCTCGTAGGTGTACTCCTCGTAGACCACATCGTCAGAGCTTGCTTTGTCGATGATGCGCTTGATATTATCGTTTGGTACGTTCAGCGACTTCGCCTTGGCGATCAGATCGCGCAGTTTGGTATTGGATGTGGGATCGGCTCCGCCCTCTCTGATGGCGATGGAAATCTCCTTACCGACCTTGGTGAACACCTTCGCTCTCTGGGCGTCGGTCTTCTCCTTCTTGTGCATAATATTCTTCCATTTGCTATGTCCGGACATGATTCGTTCTCCTTTATTTCCAGTAAATTAAATCTTTTCGGGGGTTTTCAGGCAGATCAGCGGAAGCGCGCTCTTCAGCACCGTCTGTGTCGCCTTTGTCAGCGCAATTCGGGTGGATTTGACCGCTTCATCCTCCACCGACAGGATCGGGCACTCGTGATAGAAGTGGTTGAAGGCGGTCGCCAGCGCGAGGATGTAGCGGGTCATCACCGACGGCTCGTACTCGGTCGCCGCCCGGAGAACGCTCTCTCCGAAGCGGGACAGCGCCTTGCACAACTCGGATTCGGCAGGCGAAGTCAGATTCAGGGGTGCGTCGTCCATTGCTCCTGCCTTCTCCAGAATGGAGCAGGTGCGGGCGTAGGTATACTGTACATAGGGACCCGTGCTTCCCTCGAAGGAGAGGGCGTCGTCCATCTTGAAGCTGATGTCCTTGATGCGGTTATTGAGCAGGTAGTAGAATATCACCGCGCCCACGCCGACCGCCTCGGCGGTAGCTTCCTTATCGGGCAGATCGGGGTTCTTCTCGTTCATGACGTCGGTCACCTTCTCGATGGCGGCGGCAAAGACGTCCCGCAGGAGCAGCACGTTTCCGTGGCGGGTGGACAGCTTGACGCCGTCCACGCTGATAGTGCCGTAGGGAACGTGTACCAGCTTGTCGTACCAGTCGTAGCCCATCAGCTCGACCACCTTGAACCATTGCGCGAAGTGCAGGCTCTGCTGGGAGGATGTGACGTAGATACATTTCTCGAAGTCGTAGGTGTCCTTGCGGTAGACCGCGGCGGCAATATCGCGGGTGGGATAGAGGGTGGAGCCGTCCCGCTTGAGGATCAGGCAGACGGGCATATTGTATTCGGACAGATCGACCACCGATGCGCCGTCGTCCAGCTTCAGGAGGTTCATCTGCCGCAGTTTTTCCACCTGCGCGGGCATTTTATCGGTATAGAAAGCCTCGCCGTTGTAGGAATCAAAGGTGATACCCAGCTGTTTGTAGGTTTTCTCGTACTCGGCAAGAGAAAGCTCGATGAACCACTTCCAGAGAGCGATATTCTCGGGATCGTCATGCTCCAGCTTGGTGAACTCGGCGCGCGCCTGATCGTTCAGTTCGGGGTTCTGCTCCGCCTCTTCATGGAAGCGGACGTAGAGCGCGACCAGCTCATCCACGCCGTCGGTCTCTACCTTCTCTCGGTTGCCCCACAGGCGGTAGGCGACGATCAGCTTGCCGAACTGGGTTCCCCAGTCGCCCAGATGGTTGATGCCCACGCAGTTGTAGCCGAGGTACTCGTGAAGGCGTTTGAGGGAGTGTCCGATGACGGTAGTTCCCAGATGCCCGATATGGAAGGGCTTTGCTACGTTGGGGGAGGAGTAGTCCAGCACGACGGTCTTGCCCTGCCCGATGTCGCTGCGGCCGTAGTCGGAACCTTTGGTCAGGATTTCGGGGAGGACGGTACCCTCATAGTAGCCGTCGGAGATGGTAAAGTTCAGATAGCCCCCGGCGACCTGCATCCCGCCGATTCCGGGGATGTCGGTCAGTGCCTTTGTTCCGGCAAGGGCGGCGGCGATGGCGGGGGGCGCCTTGCGCAGCTCCTTGGAGAAGCGGAAGCAGGGGAGCGCCAGATCGGCACCCGCACTCTCGGGAGGATATTCTAACATGGCGGCAAGGTCGGCGGAGCGATCGACGGGGTTCCCCGTGATCTCGCCCAGCGCATCGGACAGATGCGCCGCCAGCGTTTTCTTCAGATTTTGCATGTTCAATCATCCTTTGTTATGAGATTACATTTTAACTAGAATATTATAGCACAGTTTTCTCATGATTTCAAGGGGATTTTGAAAGATTTTTCAGGATTTCCGTTTTTTACACGAAACGCTCGCTTTCGAAGCACTTTCGCATTCGCTCCTTATGTAAATTTTTCCGCGAAAGACTTGCAATCGCCGAAAAAACCTGTTATACTAATGAAAAAACGAATCGAGGGCAATCTAAAAGAAAGCCAAAGGCTTTCTTTTAGATAACGAGTTTATAACTTGGTCGGCTCGTGCCGACCATTTCGCCGAAAACGGCGAAACCGTCATAAACTCGAAGCTTGCAAGGAAAGGCATGGTTAATCATTATGGCACTTCTGAACGTAAACTTTCACTCGGACGTTCTCGGCATGGCGATGTCGATGAACGTGATCCTGCCGCAGAAGGCGGTCACGCAGATCGGAATGGCATCCAGCGACAGCGACAAATGTAAGGTACTCTATCTGCTCCACGGCATGTCAGACGACCACAGCATCTGGGCGCGCAGAACCTCCATCGAACGCTATGTCGCCGACAAGAACATGGCGGTCATCATGCCCGCAGTCCATCTGAGCTGGTATACCGATATGGTATACGGCGGACGGTATCAGACCTTCGTCGCAGAGGAGCTGCCCGCAATCTGCAAATCGATGTTCCGTCAGCTATCCGACAAGCGGGAGGATACCTTCATTGCGGGACTGTCTATGGGCGGATACGGCGCGCTCAAACTTGCGTTGACCCATCCCGAACGCTATGCCGCCTGCGCGGGATTTTCGGGGGCATATGACGTCTACGGTAGGGCGAAGGACGGATCGATCTACTGGCGGTCGATCTTCGGCGATCCCGAGAACATTCCGGGATCGAGGAACGATGTGTACAGCCTGATCGGAAAAGCGAAGGCATCAGGACAGCCGCTGCCGCGGGTCTATCTCTGGTGCGGAACCGAGGATCCGCTTTTCCCCGAATCGGTCAAAGCGCGGGATCTGCTTCTGGAGAACGGGTATACTGTCTCGTGGAATCAGTCGAGCGGCGATCACAGCTGGTTCTACTGGGATCGGGAGATTCAGAATGCGCTGACCTTCTTTTTCGATCGGTAATTACGGTAAAACCCGGGGCTGCTGCCCCGGGTCTCTGTGTTTTCTCTTACCCTCTGACTTCCATCAGCTTCCACAGAAGGACGGCTGCATCGGCACGGGTCAGCTCGTCGTCGGATCCGGCGAACTCGCTCTCGGAGATCACCCCGGCGGCTGCCAGCGCGTACAGGCTGTCTTTCGCCCATGCGGAAGCGGGCTCCGAATCGGCAAAGGCTTCGGATGCTCCGGTGTAGGTGTAGTCCATCACTCCGGCGATCATCCGCGCGGCTTCCGACAGGGTTACGCTCTTGTTAGGGAAGAAGAAGTTCCCTGCCGCCGCGGCGGTATCCTGCGCGAAGCCCTGCTTCTCTGCCTCGCTGACATAGGCGCGCAGATAGGTGGGGATGCCGTCGTCGTCCGAGAAGGAAGTGGACGCCGCCGCGTCATAGTCCACCTTCCTGCCGTCCAGACACATCACCAGCGCGAGGAACTCGGCACGGGTCATGGAACCTTCCGGGTCGAAATAGGTCTTCCCGCCGATGGTTCTGCCGATCATCAGATTCTTCTCGGCAAGGCGGTAGGCGGCAAGCTCCGCCGGGCTGCCGGAGAGATCGCAGTATTCCACCGATGTGCCCGACTTCTCCACTACAATCGCAACCGTGATTTCGTCGCAGCGGTTGCCGTCGGAGTCGATGACCACATAGCGGAAGCTGTCACGGCCCTGATAGCCGTCAATCGGTTTGTACACATATTCGCCCGTGGTGCGGTCGATCATGGACAGCGTGCCGTGGGAGGGGTAGGAGGTTACCCGCCAGATCATGCTGTCCCCCTCGGGATCCTCGCCGGGAAGCCGATCGTAAAGGGGAATATTCGCCAGCGTGGAGGTGGTCAGATAGCCATCATCGGGCAGTGCTACCGTGGGAGCGAAGTTCAGCTCGGGTACAAGGCTGACCATGCACTCAAAGGTCAGCGGCTGGGAGGAGGATACCACGCCAAAACGAAAGCTGCATTGTACACCGTCCGAACCGCTCGGAACAAAATTCAGGGCGGAGAGTGCCTTGCGGGAGATCACCTGATTCTGCATCACCGGGGTGGAGGAAAGGTAGAGTGTGCCGCTTTCGGCATCGGGCAGGCTCAAAATGGTGATGGATTTGATGCGGTCAATCCCGACCGCTTCCTCGAAATCCTCGGGGGAGAATTTCATGGGTTTGTTGGCGATTCCCGTCTTGTACATGGTCATTCTTTCGGAGATCACGTTAAGTCCGGGGGAGAGTACGTCGCCCTCCTTCGCCGACGCCGTGAAGCCATAGGCGCAGAGGGTGGACAGGCAGAGCAGTGCGATAATGATACGTTTCATGAAGATCGAGTCCTTTCTGTTTTCGAATTTCGTTCCCTTAATCTTCCCTGCGGCGGAAAAATTATACCGAATCTTGAAAATTTCGTGAAAATCTCTTGCATTTTACAGCGAAGTGTGCTAGAATAATACCAGTTCTTTTTTCGGAGGAAAAAATTATGTTGGATATTAAAATCGAACTTACCCAAAACAAAAAGACGAAGCCCGACTACAGCAAGCTGGGATTCGGAAATTACTATACTGATCATATGTTTATGATGAACTACACCGCCGGAATCGGCTGGCATGACGCCCGCATCGTTCCCTACGGTCCGCTGTCGCTGGATCCTGCCACCATGGTTCTGCACTACGCCCAGGAGATGTTCGAGGGTCTGAAAGCCTACCACACCCCAGACGGCGGCATTCAGCTCTTCCGCCCCGACAAGAACATCGAGCGTATGAACAACACCAACCGCCGGATGTGTATCCCCGAGATTGATCCCGACGACGCTCTGCAGGCCATCAAGGCTATCGTAGAGGTGGATCAGGACTGGATCCCCGTAGAGGAAGGCAAGTCGCTTTACATCCGTCCTTTCATCATCGCGACAGACGTGCATATCGGCGTACATCCCTCCCACACCTACCTCTTCTGCATCATCCTCTCCCCCGTTGCCGCCTACTATGCAGAGGGCATCGCTCCTGTCAAGATCTTCGTAGAGACCGAGTACGTCCGCGCGGTTCGTGGCGGCACCGGCTTTGCCAAGGTGGGCGGAAACTACGCCTCCTCGCTGATCGGTCAGGAGAAGGCCGAGAAGCTGGGATACGCGCAGGTACTCTGGCTGGACGGCGTGGAACACAAATACATCGACGAGGTGGGCGCAATGAACGTCTTCTTCGTGATCGACGGCGAGGTCATCACCCCCACGCTGGAGCATGGCAACATCCTGCCCGGCGTCACCCGTGACAGCGCCATCATGATGCTGAAATCGCTGGGCTACAAGGTCAGCGAGCGGATGCTCTCCCTTGCCGAGGTACAGGAAGCCTACAAGAACGGCAAGCTGGACGAGGCCTTCGGCACCGGCACCGCAGCGGTAGTGTCCCCCATCGGCGAGCTCAACGACGGGGAAACCATCATGACCATCAACAACGGCAAGATCGGCCCCATCGCGCAGGCACTCTACGACAACCTGACCGGCATCCAGTGGGGTACGAAAGCCGATCCCTTCGGATGGATCGTAAAAATCTGAAAGAAAGCCTGCGGCTTTCTTTCAGATGACGAGTTTTCGCCTTGCTCGGCTCACAAGGGCGGCTTTTGCCGACCTTGAGCATCTTCGCCTGACGGCGAAACCGCCGAAAACTCGAAGTGAAATAATTTCAATGTAAGCAAATGACTGCCGGATTTTGCGGCAGTCATTTGTCATAAAAGGCGGTTATATCATGGATTTTCGGATTGACTCTACCCACGACGGACGCAGTCTGTCCGACTATCTGCGCCTTCATCTGGAACTCTCTCATAAAAGTATTTCCCGTCTCAAGCGGTTGGATAACGGAATGGTGCTGAACGGCGTTCGCGTGACGGTCCGGGCGATTCTGCGGGAGGGCGATCTGCTGTCGCTGGCGCTGGAGGATCAGGAATCAGCGGAGAACATTCTGCCGGTACCGCTCCCTCTGGACATTCTCTACGAGGACGCTCATCTGATCGCGCTGAACAAGCCGCCGTTTATGCCGACCCATCCGTCCCACGGGCATTCGGACGATACCCTTGCCAACGGGCTTGCCTTCTATTTCCGTCAGAAGGGGGAACCCTTCGTCTTCCGGACGCTGAATCGGCTTGATCGGGACACCAGCGGCGTGGTGCTGGTCTCCAAGGACAAACAGACCGCCGGGCTGCTGTCAGCGCAGATGGCATCCGGCGGGATTCGAAAACACTATCTTGCCCTGCTCTGCGGAATAATCGAGCCGCCGTCCGGCAGGATCGACGCATATATCCGGCGGGTTTCGGACAGCATCATTACCAGAGAGACGGTCGCAGAACCTCTGCCCGGCGCCAAGGCTGCCATTACCGAATATGTCCTTCTTGCCTGCTCGGATCAATACAGTCTGGTATCCGCCGCGCCGCTGACCGGGCGCACCCATCAGCTGCGGGTACACTTTGCTTCGGTGGGCCACCCCATCCTCGGGGACAGCCTGTACGGCTCCGCCGATCCCGCGATCCCGCGTCAGGCACTCCACGCCGCGTCGCTGACACTCACCCATCCCTACACAGGGGAAGAGATGGTCATTAAAGCCCCTCTTCCGTCCGATATACTGTCCGTATGTGAGGAGAATCATCTATGCCCATAAACGAAAACCACGATGAAAACTTGAATTCGCAGGATTCTGCGCTGCCATCGGAGTCTGCGGAAACAAAGCTTCCTGTCGAAGATGCCAACCCGCTCCCGGATACCGCGTCGGAACCGGCGGATTCCGCCGATTCTGCCAGTCAACCCGAACCTCCGGCGAAAAAGCAGCCGTTTGGAATCAGGGTCAAAAACTTCTTCAAAACCGTGCCGAAGATCTGCATTGGCTTCTGGATCGCCGCAGGAATCGCGCTGATCCTGCATATCCTATCCTCGTTCATCCCCGCCTTCGCCGATTTCATGGTACGCTATCCTAACAGCGTCTGGCGATGGGTGGCGGCAAAGCTGACCATGTGGATCCCCTTCTCGCTGGCAGAGATGCTGATCATCCTGATCCCGCTGATCCTGATCTCGCTGCTTGCCATTGGAATTTACGTTACCGTCCGGGGAAACAACCGACAGTACGTCCGGCTGATCTCCATCCTGCTTTCGGTGCTGTCCTTCTTCTACACCGCCTTCGTTTTCACGCTGGCACCCGGCTACAAGACCCCCACGCTGGACGTCAAGCTGGATCTTGCGCGCAAACCGGTCAGCGCCGAGGAGCTGTACGACACAGGAATCTGGCTGAACGATCAGATTCAGCCGCTCTTGGACGAGCTGCTCTTCTATCCCGGGGGCGCGTCGGTGATGCCCTATTCTTTGGACGAAATGAACCGGAAACTGAACGACGCCTACAAAATCGCCGCCGGAAAGTACGATTTCATCTCGTCCCTGCGGTCGAATATCAAGTATGTGGTTCTGTCCGAGCCTATGTCCTACACCCACATCACGGGTGTCTACACCTACTTCACCGGCGAGGCGAATCTGAACATCAACTTCCCGGACTACACCCTGCCCTATACGGCTGCCCACGAATTCGCCCATCAGCGGGGGATTGCGAGGGAGGACGAGGCAAACTTCGTCGCCTTCCTCACCTCTGTCGAATCGGAAGATCCGTATATCCTCTACAGTGCCTATGTGAACATGCTGGAGTATGTGATGAGCGCGCTCGCCAGCGCCGACAAGGAGCAGTACGCCACCCTCTACCGCCAGCTGGATTCGAGAGTAACCGGTGAATTCAACGCCTACGCCGAGTTCTACGAAAAATATCGCGAGAATGTGGCGGCGAACGTCAGCGGCGTGATCAATGATTCCTATCTCCAGTCTCAAGGCGTTACGGTAGGCTCCAAGTCCTACGGGTTGGTGGTCGATCTGACTGTCGCGTACTATCACCGGTACGTTGAAAATGCCGGATAACGATTATTGATCTACAGATTTATCCCCATCGGCGGTCAAATCCGCTGATGGGGATGAAATTTACGGAAAGCTCGTAAATATTTACAATTTGTTAACAAACACAGGGTATAAAAAATGTATACTATGGAAAGAGGCGGAGTATATTGCTCTGTCATCACTTGTTTGAATCATATGCAGACATGGTTTCGGGGTTCGCTCCCCTGACATTTTTAGAAAAACTGCATATTTCCTTATAAATTGAAAGGAACACTCCCGTTTTAACGGATAATATAGAAAAATTATGGAAAAAATCGTCGTATCGGGAAATATTCCCTTGTACGGTTCGGTAGAGATTGACGGCATGAAGAATGCCGCTTTACCGATTATCTATGCTTCTGTCCTTGTCAGCGGAATCTGTCGAATCCGCAACCTGCCCGCTGTCAGCGATATAACGAGATCGTTGGATCTGATCTCCGATCTGGGCGCTACTGTCCGCAGACTGGATTCCCATACCGTCGAAATCGACACCACCGGACTGCGTGTACGCCCGGTTTCTACCGAAGTTTCCCGCAAAATGCGTGCCTCCTACTACCTTTTGGGTGCGGAATTGGGCAGATTCGGCAGAGCGTTGGTAGGCTATCCCGGCGGATGCGATTTCGGCGTCCGTCCCATCGACCAGCACATCAAATGTCTGGAAAAGCTGGGCTCCAAGGTCAGCGTTGAGGGTGGAAACATCGACGCTGTCGCCGAATCGGGTCTTACGGGCGCGAACATCTTTTTTGACGTGGTTTCGGTGGGCGCAACCATCAACGCAATCCTTGCCGCAACGCTTGCGGAGGGGACTACCGTGATCGAGAACCCCGCGCGCGAGCCCCATATCGTGGACGTTGCCAACTTCCTGAATACCTGCGGTGCCGACATCAAGGGTGCCGGAACCGATTCCATCCGCGTCAAGGGCGTGAAGAGCCTGCACGGATGCACCTATACCATCATCCCCGACATGATCGAGGCGGGTACCTACATGGCTGCCGCTGCCGCGGTGGGCGGAGACGTTACCGTCTGCAACGTGATCCCCAAGCACATGGAATCCATCACCGCCAAGCTGGAGGAGATGGGCGTTACTGTCGAGGAGGGGGACGACTCCATCCGGATTATCCGCGATCCCGATGTACCGCTGCATCCCTGCAACATCAAGACCCTACCCTATCCCGGATTTCCCACCGACATGCAGCCCCAGTTCGGCGCGCTTCTGACGTTGGCGGACGGTGTGGGTATGCTGCATGAGGGGGTAATGGATAACCGCTTCAAGTACATCGACGAGCTCAAGCGCATGGGTGCTGACGTGGAGGTTACCGGAAAAACGGCGGTCTTCAAGGGTCCCAGCAAGATGACCGGGGCGTCCGTTCGGGCTGTGGATCTGCGGGGCGGCGCGGCTATGATCGTCGCGGCTTTGGCGATCGACGGGACTACTGTGATCGATGACGTGCATCTGATCGAGCGGGGATACGACAACATCGTCGGCAAGCTCTCGGCGTTGGGTGCGCAGATTAAGACGATCTCGTCGCCGATTCCCACCTCTTTCGAGGAAGCTAACTGAATCTATCGCTTTGGCGGGGTTACGATGCCATTCGTTACCCCGCCGGCTTTATTGAACAAACGGTAGGGCGTTGTTTAAAGTTTTCGTCCACCTTTTTCAAAAGGTGGCGGTTTCCAAAGGCGGCGCCTTTGGTCGCCCGTCGCAACGGGCGAAACTCCCCCACGGCCCTTTTCTTTTTGCAAAGCTTTTTCGAATCATGCGAAGCATGATTTGCGCCTCTTTTGGTCAAAAGAAAAAGCGGCTAACGAGTCTGATTATATAAAATGGCTTCCATTTGTCAATAATCCAAACATCCATGAAAGGAACAGTTCATCCTATGAAAGAATTTACCATCGGCACAAACGACGCCGGACAGCGGCTGGACAAGTTCCTGACCAAAGCCGTCAAGGGGCTTCCTTCCTCCCTGCTCTACAAGTCGATCCGGCTGAAGAAGATCAAAGTAAACCGCAAACGGGCGGAGATCTCACAGATTTTGCAGGTCGGCGATCTCGTGCAGCTCTTTCTGAAAGACGAGTTCTTCGAGGAAAACCCCGATCTTGCCTTTACGAAGCTGTCCCCGCGGCTCTCCATCGTCTACGAGGATGAAAATATCCTGCTCTGCGACAAGCGGGCGGGAATCACGGTGCATCCCGACGAAGGGGGAGAGGATACCAATACGCTGATCTCCCATATCAAGGCCTATCTCTACCAAAGCGGAGCCTACGATCCTCGGACGGAGCACGCTTTCGCGCCCTCCCTGTGCAACCGGATCGACCGCAACACCGGCGGAATCGTGATTGCCGCTAAGAACGCCGAGGCTCTGCGGATCATGAATGAGAAGATCCGGGATCGGCAGATCGAGAAATACTATCTCTGCGCCGCCCACGGGATTTTCCCGCAGAAGGAAGGGCGGCTGGTGGGCTATATGTCCAAGGATTCGACCGAAAACAAGGTTACGGTCTACAAAAAGAAGCCCTCGCGAATCCCGGTTAAGACCATGATCACCGAATATCGGGTGCTTGCCGAAGAAGGAGATCTCTCCCTTCTGGAGGTGCATCTGGTCACCGGACGAACCCATCAGATCCGTGCCCATCTGGCTTCGATCGGGCATCCCCTGCTCGGGGATGGAAAGTACGGCGTCAACCGGGACGATCGCTCCCGGGGGTACAAGTATCAGGCGCTCTATTCCTACCGTCTGCGCTTCGATTTCACGGACGCCGACGGTGCACCGGACGGCGGACTCCTTTCCGGACTTTCGGGAAAGGAATTCTCGGTGGATCCGGAGAAGATCTGGTTCCTCTCTGAATTCCCGGACTACCGTCCGCAAAAGAAGGAGGACGGCAGATGATTTATCTCATCCTGATCGGGAGTGCGCTGCTTACCTCGCTAACCCTCCAGTACGACTTCCTCTGGCTGCTCTCCTATGTGGCTATGGCACCCTTCTTCTATCTGCTGATCGGCATGACCGAGGAGAAACGCAGATACCGCACCCTCTACAAATACGCGCTGGTCTGGATGCTGGTCTACCATCTGTCGGTCTACACCTTCTTCTGGAAGATGTACCCGCTGGAATCGGTGGGATTCTCCAAGCCGACCGCCTTTTTCGTGGTCGTTTTCTGCCAGATCGGGCTGTCCCTTTTGCAGACACTTCCCATGGCCTTCATCGGGCCGCTCTTCCGGCTGTTCTACCGGCATCGGAAGCTGTCCCCCGTCCTGTTCGCCGCGCTGTGGGTGATTCTGGAATGGTCGCAGGGCTTTACCTGGGCAGGCGTGCCCTTCCTGCGGCTGTCGCTGTCGCAGACATCCTTTCTGTCTGCCATGCAGAGCGCGTCGCTGTTTGGGTCGCTCTTCCTGTCCTTCCTGACGGCACTGGTCAACGGATGCGTGGGGATCGGTTTTTACTATCTGCACATCAACGGAAAACACTGCAAGGCGGTGCGGCTCTTCCCCCTCTTGGGGATCGGGTTGATCTCCCTCAATCTGGGCTTCGGACTGGTTCGGATTGCCGCCTACTCGGAAGAGAAATCGGAGCAGATCCCGGTGGCGTTGATTCAAGGCAACATCGGATCGCTGGAAAAGTGGACGGACGAGAGTCTGAAACAGACGGTAGACATTCATCTGGAGCTGATCCGGGAGGCGGTGGACAAGTCGGGCGCGAAGATTGTGCTGCTGCCCGAAACCGCCCTCAATTTCAATCTGCTCTCCGATCGCCACCTGCTGGAGCAGATGCTCTTTTCCGATCTCGCCGCCGAAACCGACGCGATTCTGTTCATCGGCACCTTCACGACAAGAGTGACAGACGGGGAGCTCCGGGAGTACAATTCGGTGATCGCCTTCTTCCCGGACGGAACCATCGAGGAGACGCCCTACGACAAGCGGCATTTGGTTCCCTTCGGGGAGTACGTCCCCATGAAGGGGCTGATCGAAACGCTGCTTCCCTTCCTGACAGAGCTGAACCTCTTCGAAGAGGAGTTGTCCCCCGGAGAGGATCCCGTGATACTCTCCACCGAGTACGGAAAGGTCGGCAGGCTGATCTGCTTCGACTCGATCTACGATACGCTGACGCGGGACAGCGTGCGGGAGGGGGCGGAGATCCTGTTTTTGTCCACCAACGACTCCTGGTACACCGATTCGTCTGCCGTGCGGATGCACAACGATCACGCGAAGCTGCGGGCGGTGGAATCGGGACGGTACGTCCTGCGTGCCGCCAACACGGGGATTTCGTCCATCCTCACCCCTTTGGGGGCATCCACGGCGGAGCTGGGCGCGCTGGAAAAGGGATATGTGGTCGGGACGGCGGTCTTCTCCGACAGCCGGACGGTGTATTCCTATATCGGCAACGTGATCGTGCTGTTCTGCTTTGCCGTCCCAGTCTTTGAGATGGGATGGAAGATTCGGGAGAAACGGAAGAAATGAGAAATCGGGGCTGTCGCATGGTGCGGCAGCCCCGAGATTTCTATTTATGAATGCGTTGTTTACCAAAACAACCCGCCACACGAAATGTGCGGCGGGTTGCTATAGATGGATCTCACATCAGAGACTCATACAGCGCGGTAATCTCCTCCACGCTGGTATCTCTGGGATTGCCGGGGCGGCAGGCGTCGTCGTAGGCCGACTGCGCAAGGAAGGGGATGTCCTCGGGCTTCACGATTTCCTTCAGATCGGTAGGGATTCCTACGTCAACTGAAAGCTGACGGACGGCGTCGATGGCGGCCTTACGGTACTCCTCCTGACTCATTTCATCCACGCCCTTGACGCCCATAACTCTGGCGATCTCCCGGTACTTCTCCCCGGTGGCGGGGGAGTTGTATTCCATTACGGTGGGCAGGATGATGGCATTGGCTACGCCGTGGGGCGTGTCGTAGAGAGCGCCCAGCGGGTGCGCCATGGAGTGGACGATGCCCAGTCCCACGTTGGAGAAGCCCATTCCGGCAACGTACTGTCCCAGTGCCATGTCGGTGCGTCCCTCGGGCGTGTTGTCCACGGCTCCGCGCAGCGAACGGGCAATGATCTCGATGGCTTTGAGATGGAACATATCCGAAAGCTCCCACGCGCCTTTGGTGATATAACCCTCGATGGCGTGGGTCAGCGCGTCCATACCGGTGGAAGCGGTCAGCCCCTTGGGCATGGTGGACATCATGTCGGGATCCACTACTGCCACTACGGGAATGTCGTGGACGTCCACGCAAACCATCTTGCGGTTCTTCTCGGTGTCGGTAATAACATAGTTGATCGTAACCTCCGCGGCGGTTCCGGCGGTGGTGGGGACGGCGATGATCGGTACGCACTTATTCTTGGTAGGCGCGACGCCCTCCAGCGAACGGACGTCGGCAAACTCGGGGTTGTTTACGATGATGCCGATGCCCTTGGCGGTATCCATGGACGATCCGCCGCCGATCGCTACGATACACTGCGCGCCGCTCTCCTTGTAGGCGGCAACGCCGTGCTGTACGTTCTCGATGGTGGGGTTGGGTTTGATGTCCGAGTAGACGGTATAGGCGATGCCCGCGCCGTCCAGTACGGCAAGCACCTTGTTTGTGACGCCGAATTTGATCAGATCGGGGTCGGAGGCGACGAAGGCCTTGGTGTAGCCCCTGCTCTTGATCTCGTCGGCAACTGCGGCAATGGCGCCGCTTCCGTGATAGGAGGTTTCGTTGAGTACAAATCTGTTCATGAGAAAATCCTCACTTTCCTAATATTTTCGTATATAGTATACAACATTTTCCCGAGCTTGTAAAGGGGGATTTTGGTATTATTTACAAAATTTCTCAAATTCATTCACAGATTTGCGGGAAACAACGTCCAAGGGAAGGTATTTGGACAAGCTGCGACGATTTCCATCCTTTTTCCCGTTTTCGGATGGGTGAAGGCGATCCGATGGCAGTATAGGGCAATATTCCCCTTCTCCCGTCTGCCGTAGCGGTCGTCCCCCCACAGGGGAAGATGCCGGGAAGCGAACTGAACCCGGATCTGATGGGTACGCCCCGTGCCGAGGATCACCGAGACCAGCGTCAGCTCGCCGTCCTCGGTATCGGCGGACGACAGGATCCGATATTCCAGCCTTGCATCCTTTACGCCGTGCCGCATCCGGTTCACGACATAACTGCGGTTCTTCGTCCGATCGTGGAAGAGCAGGTCGAAGTATTCGCCCGACGCCTCGGGCGGACGATCGTGAATCACGGTGCGGTATTCCTTCTCGATTTTACGGTTTGCGACGTCCGCCGACAGCTTCGCGGCAGCGGATTTCGTTCGGGCAAGCAGCAGTACCCCGCCGACGCCCCGATCCAGACGGTGGATGGGGTAGAGATCAGCGGGCTGTCCCATGGCGCGGAGCTTTGCAGCCAGCAGATCGGGCAGACCGTCGCAGGCGGCGGTGGATTCGGACAGGACACCGATCGGCTTTTGCACGGCGATTGTGTCGGTGTCACAGTAGAGGATTTCCAGTTCTGACATGATTCTGCCTTTCTTCGGGTTACAACTCGATGATAGTGATTCCGTGATTGCCACGGTCGATGTCGGCGGCAAGTCCGGGGTATTTTGCCTTCAGCTCTCTTGAATCGGCGTCGAAAATGGTGAAATCCTCTCCGAATACAACCTTTCGGAGCTTTCCGTTTCGCTTTTGCGCCGCCAGCCACTGTCTCGCCTTATCCCGGATCGCGCCGCCCCTGCCGCTGCTGCCGTATCCGTGGATGATCACCATGCAGACCTCCTTCGACAAAGCGTACCGTCGGATCTGCCCCTGCAAAATCGTCATTGCCTCGGCTACGGTGGGTCTTCCCTCTTCCAGATTCACTTCGGTCAGCGTTGCCATATGAATTCCTCCCGAGATTGTTTGATTTAACCGTATTATACCGCAAAGGTGAATTTTTGTCAATCTTTTGGAAGGAATTTACAAAATTCCGTTGACAGACGGGCAAAAATGTTGTACGATGAAGGCAGAAAGGAGTGGTTTTATGACCGACGTAACCTCCGTCGCCGTTATGCGGGCGTCGGATGCCACCAAAATCAAGGCCGGAACCTCTGGCAGGGAGCTGATGGAGCGTGCCGGAACGGCGATTTACGCTGCCTGTGAGTTTACAGAGCCCGTCGCCATCGTCTGCGGGACGGGCAACAATGCCGGGGACGGCTATGTTCTCGCCGGACTGCTGAAAAAGGACGGTAAGGATGTGACGCTGATCCTTGCCAAAGAGGATTTCTCGGAGGACGGACGATTTTTCTACGAACGGGCGAAATCCTTGGGGGTTTCCTCCCTTATTTGGACGCCCTATGTCGATCTCACGGGGTACGCCACCGTGGTGGACTGCCTGTTCGGTACCGGGTTTCGCGGGAATGCCGACGGGATTTTCGGTGAAATCATTGGGAAAATCAATCTGGCAGGACAGCAGGGTACAAAGGTGATCGCCGTGGACATCCCCAGCGGAATGAACGGCGACAACGGGCAGGGCGATCCCATCGTCCGCGCCGACATCACCTGCTCGATCGGTACCCCGAAATCGGGGCACTACTTCGGCAAAGCCAAGGATCATGTGGGCAAGATCCGCAATCTGGACATCGGAATTTCCATTATCGGAGAGACCTACTCTCTGGTGGATGCCTCCGACTTTTCCGCCGTGATCCCGCCCCGGAAATGCGACTGCAACAAGGGCGATTTCGGCACGGTCGTGCTGCTCGGCGGCTGCGCGGGCTACTCGGGTGCGGCGAAGCTGGCGAATCTGTCGCTGTCCGCTCTGCGCTCCGGCTGCGGGGTGGCAAGACTGGCGGTTCCCGACGTTCTGCGGGAGGCTGTCCTGCCCTATCTTCTCGAAAGT